>SXOM01000244.1 GCA_005776735.1 Pseudomonadota bacterium | reverse complement strand
GGCCGGGGGGGCGGCGGGGATCACGACGGCGGGCGCCGGCGCGGGCGCGCTCGGTGCCGGCTGCACCTGCACCTGCACCGGTACGGGCTCCGACTCGGCGACCACGGCCCCGGCCTGGGCCAACGCCAACATCGAGCGGGTGAGCTCGCCGTGGGTGTGCAGGAACGCGGCGTGGAGGTTCGCCTGGTCGTCGAGGACCGCGGCGTGCACGCCGCCGACGGCCCGACGCCACGCGGCGAACCCGGGCTCCCAGCCGCCGTCCGCGCTCCCGACGAGGACCTCGACGCCGGCGGCCACCGCCCCCGCCGCCGGCGCCGCGAGGGGGCCGGGAGGGTCGTTGCGCATGGCCACGCCGGCGACGGGCACGGCGGGTGGGTTGCGCCCATCGGACATCGCCACCGGCACCAACGCCGGTGCAGGGGGCAGGACGCGGACACGCGGCTTCTCGGTGGGGTGCATGGGCAGGCTCAGCGTGGGACCGGTGGGAGGGGAGGGGCGACGCGGCCGGGCCGCCCCGCCACGAACGGCGATGGCGGCACCTTCGCCGCCGAGCGCACGCACCTGGACCAGGTGGTCGCCGCCGCGATGGATGGCGTCGGCCACGCGCAGGAGGGCGTCGGCCGCGCCGAAGCGCGGCGGGTGGGGGCGCAGGACCGGGGCCTCGAGGTCGGCGTGAAGGGTCGCGAGCACGGGGGCCCCGCCGGCGTCGGCTTCGCGTACGATCGCGAACATCACGCCGCCATCTTCTTGCGCTTCCGTACGTCCCAGCGCCGCTCGGGCGGCCACCGCCCGCGGGTCGCTCGCGAGGTCGACCGCGCCGACCAGCGCGAGGTCGAGCTCGCCGCGGCTCAGGGCGTCCCACGCGGCGTCGAGCGCACGCAGGCCCGAGAGCTCCTCGGCCGAGACGGTGAAGCCGGGGCCGGCGGCGTCGAGCTGCACACCGAGGCGGTTGGCGACGATGTTGGGCATCGTCCCGACCACGTGTTCGGCGCGCAACGCCGGCGCGAGGCTGTCGGCCTCGGCGGTCGACGCGCCCCGGCCGTGCAGCGCGCGCCAGCGCAGCCCCCAGCGGGTGATGAGGCCGTCGCACGCCATCCCGACGTACACCCCGACGCGCGTACGATCGGGCACGATTCTGGCCTCGGCATAGGCTTCACGTCCCAACTGAAGCAGGAGCACCTGCTGGGCCAACGAGGCCTGCAGGTCGGCCGGAGGGAAGCGCAGGCCCGTGAGCGGGAGGGTGAGCTCCGTGCCGCCGCGGCGTTCGGCGAGGGCCAGCACGGCGAGCGTGGTGCGCGCGGGGCGGGTGGCCGCCGGCACGGGGCGTCCGGGCGTCCAGTCTTCGACCAGGAGGTGCGCGTCGTTGCCGCCGAAGCCGAACGCGCTCACCGCGGCGCGGCGGACGCCGTCGGCGGCCGGGGCCCACGGCCGGGGTGCGTGGAGGAGCTCGAACCCGCCGAGGTCGCCCAGCGGGGGGTCGGCGTGCAAGGTCGGCGGCATCACCCCCGCCCGCATGCCGAGGAGCACCTTCAGGAGGCCCGCCGCGCCGGCGGTGGTGATGAGGTGGCCGAGGTTGCTCTTGAGCGAGCCGAGCGCCCCGCCGGGGTACACCGCGCGCAGGCTCTCGAGCTCGGTCTTGTCGCCCGTCGGGGTGCCGGTCGCGTGGCACTCGAAGAGCTGCACCTGCGCCGGCGACCAGCCCGCCTGGCCGAGCGCGGCGCGCATCGCGCGTACCTGGCCTTCGGGCGACGGCGCGAGCAGGCCGCGGGCGCGGCCGTCGTTGCAGAGCCCGATGCCGCGGATGACGCCGAGGATCGGCTCGCCGGCGGCGACCGCGTCCTCCAGGCGGCGCAGGCTGAAGACCACGCACCCCTCGGCGGGCACCAGGCCGTCGGCGTCCCGGTGGAACGGTCGACTCTGCCCGGTGCGCGACATCGCGCCGAGCCGACAGAAGCCGACGTGGAGGAAGAGGCTGTCGGCCCGTTGCACCGCCCCGGCGAGCATCCGGTCGGCCCGGCCGAAGCGCAGCGCTTCGCAGGCCAACTCCAGCGCGTACAACGACGATGCGCACGCCGCGTCCAGGCAGGTCGTCCCCGCGTCGAGCCCCAGCGCCTGGCCGACCAGGGCCGCCGGCAGACCCGACATGAACTGGTTGCGCGGGTCGCCGGGGTCGGCCCCGGTCGCCAGGCCTTCCCCCCAGCGGGCCATGCCGTCGGTGGGGAAGCTGAGGTTGCCGAAGACGGCGCCGGTGCGGCCGGGAGCGAGGCCCCCGGGGCCCGCGCCGGCCCGGAGCGCCCGCCGCGAGCAGTGCAGGAGCCACCGGGTGAGCAGGTCGAGCCGGTCGGCGTCGGGGAGCCCCTCGGCGGCGTCGAGCGCGCCCGGCGCGACGTACCCGCCGGCCAGGGACCAGGCCTGGTCGCGCCCCTCGCCGGCGACCGCGCGGTTGGGCACCCCGTAGCGGCCCTCGGGCGGCTCGCCCACGGCGTCCCGCCCCTCGAGCACCAGCGCGGCGAAGGTCTCGACGTCGGGCGCGCCGGGGAGGAGGCAGGCGGCGCCGGTGATGGCGATCGGGCTCTTGGGCGTGGGCATGGGCGTCCCCCGGGGGCGTCGCGGCTTAGCGCACGCCGCGCCGGCGGGTGTCACGGCCCGGTCATGGGGCCGGCTTTCGCCACCAGAAGACGAGGAGCGCACCCGCGACCACGCTCCACGGGGCGCTCCCGCTGCCGCCGCACCCGCACTCCGTACATGCCAGCGGCGCCGACTCGGCGCATTGCAGCCGGTGGAGCTCGAAGGCTTTGCCCTCGGAGCTCGACCACAACGTGCCGTCGGCGCCGATGCTCACCGCCTCGCCCTGCTCCTCGCCCACGAACAAGAGGCCGGTCGGGACGGCCCCCCAGTCCAGGGTGCAGCCCCGCCACGCCCACCCTTCCGTGGCGCCGCGGAGCACCACCGTGGCGCCGTCGGCCGAGACGGCCCCACCGGTGACCGGCGCGCCGAGGTCGAGTTCGACCTCCCGCGTGAGGGTGGCGGTGCCGCCGTCGCACCCGAGCGCGTCGGCAAAGTAGACCTTGGCCTCGCCGTCGGCGTTCTTGGTGACCACCCGCACCGACTCGTCGGGGAAGACCAGGAGCGCCTCGGCGTCGTGCGGACCGTCGTCGTAGGCCAGGGTGCAGGCCGTGGCCGTGATCGGCGCGAGCCCGTCGAGCGGGGCGCGCCAGACCACGATCGTGTCGCGCACCTCGTCGTTGTCGCCGATGTCGCCGATGTACACGCAGCTCCCCTCGTCGCAGTCGCGGACCGCGAGGTCCTCCCAGTCGGTGTTGCTGGCGCCGTACACCGTGATGGTGCCGAGGAAGTTCCCCGCCACGTCGAACTGGTGCAGCTCGGCGCCGGCGCCCGAGTCGTCGAGGGTGAGGAAGCCGTCCTGGATCGCCGCGAGGCCTGACGACTCGCTGGACGGGACGTCGTCGACCTCGGCCACGAGCTCGGACGGCTCCCAGGTGGAGCAGTCGGAGTCGTCGGCATAGGCGAAGGAGAGCCAGATCATGGGACCGCTGCTGCTGCTTATCGCGTGCCCGGCCGAGCAACTCGGGATCGAGCTCCCACCCGGCGGGGCCGACGCCATCTCCCACGAAGACCTGCGGCGCGACGTGCGGCTGTTGACCGAGGGGGAGCCGGCGGGCGTCTTTGCCGCGCGGCTGGGGCAGATGCAGATGGAGCCGGGCCCCGTGCCGTCGGGCGTCCCGGCGGCGAGCACCTGCCTGGTTCGTGGCGCGGACGAACGACCGCTCCCGCGCGTGCTGGTCGCGCCCTGGCCCGAAGACGCCGACACCGCCACCGCCGCCGCCGCCCTCATCTCGTTGGCGAAGGCGTGGGACCTCGGCGGCGGCCCCCCGGAGCGCACCACGCTTTGCGTCCTGCCCGCCGGCAGCGCGGCGCCGGCTCCCGTCGGCCGGCTCGTGTGGGTCGGGCCGTTGGCCGCGGGCGAGGTTCGCATCGAGTCCGGCCGGTTCTTCGCCGACCTCGCCGACCCCTCGCGTACGGCGGACCGGATCGTCTACACCGAGGTCCAGGCCCGCGTGAAGCAGCTCTTCGCTACGTTGTAGGGGCGGTGGCCGTGCGGAACATGTAGACCATGAACCCGCCGACCGCGGCGGGGACGGCCATCATCAGGACGGTCGCCCACATGTAGGACTCGCCCGAACCGCCGACGTTGGAGATGCAGTTGGGGCACGCCACGACCGCGCTGAGCACCAGCTCGCGAATCATCGCAGGTACACCAGCCAGTAGATGAACGGCCACAAGAGGACCACGAACCACCACCACACCCGCAGCGTGCCCACCTCGATCGCCGACCAGCGGCCGGTGTGCACGGCGCGCACCCCATGGGCGAGGAGGACGACCGAGAAGAGCACGTGCACCGCGTGGGTGCCGACCAACGAGTAGAACAGCCCCCCGAAGACGCTCGTGCCGGTGAGGCCGAACTGGACGAGGCTCCACCACTCGCGGCCCTGGGCGCCGAGGAACCCGACGGCGAAGAACAGGGCGATGCCGAGCCAGCGGGTGGTCTCGGCGGGGGTCCGGCACCGCGCCGCACGTTCGCACGCGATGCCGCTGAGCAACAACATCACCGAGTTGAGCGCGGTGGCCTCGGCGGGCAGCCGCGGCTGCCCCATCGGCGGCCAGGTGTTGTACTGGCTGCGGAGGATGTTGAAGCTCGCCGCGAGCCCGGCGAAGACCGTGGACTCGGCGACGATGACGAACATCGTCGCGAGCATCCCGTTGGAGAGGCCGGTCGCGGTGCGCAGGGGAGGGGAGACCACCAGGGAGGCCCCCACTACTTCGCCCCGAACGTCGCCCGCACGTAGGCGAGCACGTCGACCCGCTGCTGCGCGGAGAGCGCGCCCTTCCACGGGGGCATCGTGCCGATGGTGCCGGTCTTGCCCTCGGCGATCGAGGTCAACAGCTCCTCGTCGGTCTTGCCCAGGCGCGACGGATCCCCGATGAAGTCGGCCGCCGTCGTCCCGCCGTTGCCCTTGCCGTCGGCCATGTGGCAACCGACGCAGTAGGTGCCGTACACCTTGCCGCCGCGCTCGGCGTCCCCGGGCTCGAGCGGCTTGACCACCGCGACGGCCGCGTCGGCGGGGGTCTCGACCTTGGGCGGGATGACCGACCAATGGAACGCGACGTCGGGCGTGACGCCGCCGAGGAAGGCGACCACGGCCAGGAGCGCGCCTCCGAGCACCCACTTGAGCCACGGCGCTTCGTACCGGAGGTGCATGAACTCCGCGACCACCAACCACGCCTTGACCGCGGCGATGACGAAGATGGTCACGACCACGGCCGTGTTCCCGACGAACTCGCCCAAGGCGATGGACACGCCCATCGCGACGAGGAGAACGGCCCAGATGACGATGTACTTCTTGTCGTGCGCGTTCATCGAAACCTCAAGAGGCCAGGTAGACGAGCGGGAAGAGGAAGATCCAGATGACGTCGACGAGGTGCCAGTACATCCCGGTGTACTCCACCGCCCACGGCGCCTGGTTCTTGCGGGCCTTGAGCGCGGCCCAGGTGAGCGCGGTCATGCCGGCGACCACGTGCACGCCGTGGAGGCCGGTCATGAAGAAGTAGAAGCCCCAGAACAGGCTCGAGACCGGCGTGAACCCCTCCGAGATCTCGTGGTGGTACTCGTAGGCCTTCACGCACAGGAACACCACCCCGCCGCCCACGGTGGCGAAGAGCAGGTTGCTCGCCTTCTGCATGTTGCCGTGGGTGGCCGCCGAGTGCGCGAGCACCGCGAAGAGGCTCGAGGTCAAGAGCACGATGGTGTTGAAGGCCCCCGCGGCGCTGATCGTGTGCGCGGCTTCTTCGCCCCACTCGGGGTGGGCGACACGACACACGACGTAGGACATGATGAGGCCGCCGAAGATGGCGACCTCGGAGGCGAGGAACCACCACATCGCCACCTTGCCGGTGGAGATGCCCGTGGCGGTGCGTTCTTCTTCGTGGTGCAGGGTCGCGCTGTGGCTCATCGGTGTGCTCACTTCGCCGCGTGGGGCGTGACGAGGGGGTTCTCGGGCACCGCGTGGTCGCCGGCGGGCGCCTGGTTCTGCGGGATGTAGTCGGGGCCGTCGCCCTCGGGGCTGTAGACGTACGGGCCGCGGTACACCCGGGGCTGCGTCTCGAAGTTGCCGTGCGGGGGCGGCGAGGGGCACTGCCACTCGAGCGTGGTCGCGTTCCAGGGGTTGGAGGCGGCCCGCTCGCCGTAGAACATGCTGTGGAAGAAGTTCCAGATGAACGGGAGCTGGAACGCCAACAGGCCGAACATCGCGTAGGTCGACAGGTCCTGCATCAAGAGCGCTTCGGGCGTGCTGAGGAACTCGAAGTGCGTCGGCACCGCCAACCGGCGGTGGTGGCCCATGAGCCCGAGGTTGAACTGCGGGAGGAAGATGAGGTTGAAGAACACCATCGACCCGACGAAGTGCACCTTGCCGAGCGTCTCGTTCATCATGCGCCCGAACATCTTCGGGAACCAGTGGTACAGGCCGGCCGGGCCCGCCATGAACACCAGCGGGTACAGCGTGTAGTGGAAGTGGGCCACCACGTAGTAGCTGTCGTGGATGAAGATGTCGGCGGCCGCGGTGCCGTTGATGATGCCGGTGACGCCGCCGAGCAGGAAGCAGGCGAAGAAGCCGAGGGCGAACAACATCGCCGAGGTGAAGCGGATGCTCCCCCGGTAGAGCGTCGCGATGAAGGCGAACATCCCCACGGCGACGGGCACCGAGATGAGGATGGTCATCACCGAGAACGGAATGGAGATGTTGGGGTCGATGCCGGCGATGAACTGGTGGTGTGCCCACACGACGAACGACAACAGGCTCGTGGCCACGATGGCCCACACCGACATGCGGTAGCCGAAGAGCGTCTTGCGGGAGTGCGAGGTGATGATCTCCGCGACGATGCCGAACGCCGGGAAGAGGATGACGTACACCTCGGGGTGGCCGACGATGGGCGGTGATCCGGTGCTGGAACAGGACCGGATCACCGCCCATCTTCGGGTCGAAGAAGTGGGTGCCGGCGGTGTGGTCGAGGAGCAACATCACCGCGCCGGCGACGAGCGGGCCGACCGAGAGCATGAAGACGATGCTCGCGGCGACCTCTTCCCACACAAACAGCGGCATGTCCCACATGCTCATGCCGGGCGCGCGCAGGTTGATCGCGGTCGTGATGAAGTTGATGCCCCCCATCAGGAACGCGACCAGCTCGAGCGCGACCGCGAGGATCCACAGGGTGATGCCCCAGTTGACACCGGAGTACGCCACGTCGGCCGCGAGCGGGGGGTAGCTGGTCCACCCGCCGGCCGCGCCGCCGCCGGGCACGACCGCCGAGAGCAGGAGCACCACCGTCGAGAGGAAGAACACCCAGTACGAAGCCATGTTCAGCTTCGGGAAGGCCATGTCCTCGGCGCCGATCATCAGCGGGATCAGCAGGTTGCCGAAGCCGGCGACCAGGACCGGCATGGCGACCCAGAAGACCATGATGGTGCCGTGCATGGTCACGGTCGCGTTGTAGACCTGCGGATCGAGGAAGCCCCCGAGGCCGCCGGGCTCCACGCTCGAGAGCTGCGTGCGGATCGCCGAGGCGGCGGCGCCGCCGAGCAGCGCCATGATCAGGCCGGTGATCATGTACTGCTTGGCGATCATCTTGTGATCGGTGGAGAAGACGTACTTCGAGATGAAGCTCTCGGAGTGGGCGGCGTGGCTCATCGTCCGGTCCGGATCAGAGGGTGGAGAGGAAGGTCTGGTAGGCGTCGGTCGAGTCGACCACGAGCGTGGCGCTCATGACCGTGTGGCCCTTCCCGCAGATCTCGGCGCAGCCGATCTCGTAGGTGCCTTCCTTGTTGGTGTCGAACCACCCCTTGATGGAGCGCCCGGGGACGGCGTCCTGCTTCAGGCGCAGGTCCTTCACGTGGAAGTTGTGCAGCACGTCGGCGGCGGTGAGGTGGTACACGACGCGCTTGTTGACGGGCACGTGGAGCTCGTTGGCGACGAGATCGTCGGCGGTGTCGAGCTTGCCGTCGGCGCCGGGGTACGTGAAGACCCACGCGAACTGGCGGCCCTCGATCTTCACCTCGAGGTCCGGGTACGGCATGTCGATCTTGACGGTGTGCCAGGTCGGGCCTGCCGCCTGCTCGATCACGAGGTCGCACGCGAGCACCGCGGTCACCGGCAGGAGCACCCACAGCGCGGCCCGCCCGGTTCCCGGAATCCACGCGGCGCGGACGCCGGGGCGCGCACGACTGCCGAGGATGAACCAGAACAGCACGGCCTCGGCGGCGAGGAACCACACGCCGACGATGGAGTAGATGATCCAGATGACCTGGTCGATGTCCCCGGCGAACGAGGACAACTGGTACGGAAGGTAGGAGAGCATGGGGCCCCGGGTCCGAGGGAGAGCGGACCGCGCCCACCGGTAGCCACGCCTCCCCGCCCCAGGCATCCGAGGTTCTGGGGAGGGGGCCTCGCCGGAATTGGGGAGGCGGCGGGGGTGGG
>SXOM01000243.1 GCA_005776735.1 Pseudomonadota bacterium | reverse complement strand
CACGGACACCGACACCGACACCGACACCGAGACCGACACGGATACCGACACGGATACCGACACCGACACCGGCTCGGGCAGCTCGTGCCCGCCGACGGGGCCGGAGATGGTGTGGGTGGTGCAGACGCTCGAGGTCGCCACGGCGACCAACGGGATGGACCTCGACGGCGACGGCCGGGGCGACAACGTGATGGCGGTGGTGCGCGACACGCTCAACGCCGAGATCCTCGAGACCTTCCCCACCACGCCGGTCGTGCTCGCGTGGCAGATGTGGGGCATCGACGACTGGTGTGACGACCCGGACATCACCGGCGCGTTCCTCAGCCCCGAGGACACCGACGGCGACCACACCGACGACTACTCCGGCACCGAGGCGTTCGACGCCGGCGCGGCGCTCGACGGCCGCGGCCACGCCATCGAGAACGGTCCGGGCTCCATCGTGAGCAGCGGCTACCAGTTCACGCTGGCCAACGGCTCGTTCGACGTCGGCGGCTTCACGCTGGTCAACGCCACGACCATCTACATCGAGGGGGTGGCCGACGAGTCGGGCAACTCCGGCCAGTTCGCGTTCGGGCTGCCGATGGCGTTGATGGAGGAGATCGCCATCGAAGAGGGCTACGATCCCGCCCTCGCCGCGGCCCTCGCCGACCTCGACTCCGACGGCGACGGCGTGATGGACGCGCTGTCGATCACCTTCGACTTCGTCGCGGTGCCCGCCACCGTGTACTGATCGGTGGGGGTTGGGGCCCGCGCCGCGACCGTCCGCGGCTCGGGGCCGAGGCCGGCGCGCGGTCTGGTGCGGTCGTGTAGTGTCGTGTTAGCATTTTGTATGGTGTTGTTTGTCCTCGCGTGTGCTGTCTCCGATCCGGCCGTGGTCGACGACGATGGCGACGGCTGGAGCGAGGACTTCGACTGCGACGACGCCGAGGCGACGGTCTTTCCGCACGCCGACGAGCTCTGCGATGGGGTGGACAACGACTGCGACGGCGAGGTCGACGAGGACACCGCGATGGTGTACGCCGACGCCGATGGCGACGGCGTGGGCGCCGGCGAGGGGGTCGAGCGCTGCGAGGCGGGGGCCGGCTGGTCGCCGTGGTCCGGCGATTGCGACGACGCGGATCCCCTGGTGCACCCCGGGGCAACCGAGCAACCCTACAACGATCTCGACGACGACTGCTTTTCGGAGACTCCCGACCGCGACCTCGACGGCGACGGGGTCGACGCTCCCGAGGACTGCGACGACGCGGATGCCTCCGCCACCACCGAGCGGCGCTTCGGGGAGGAGTACCTGAGCTCCGCCGAAGAAGTCGCGGCCGTGTGCGGGGGGAGCTGCCCCGCGAGGTTCGACGAGCTGTACCTCGGCGGGACGCTCACGACCGCGGAGGGACTCGAGTGCGTGACCGAGGTTGCGGGCACGTTGTCGCTCGACGGGGCCACGCTCGCCAGCGTCGAGGGGCTCTCCGGCCTCACTGAGCTGGGCGCGCTCATCGTCGAGAGCGAGTCGCTGGAGTCCCTGGAAGGCCTCGAAGGGGTCGGGAGTCTGTCGATGCTCGTCGTGCGCGACGAGTCGGGCATCCGAACGCTTCGCGGGCTCGACGGGCTCACGTCGGTGTCCTCTGCGACCGTCGAGCGCACGCTCGTCTCGTTGGAGGGCCTCGGCGCATTGTCCTCGGTCGATGAGCTGAGGCTGTCGGTGTCGGCGAACGAAGCGGTCGAACTCCCTTCCCTCGTCACCGTGACCTCCTACCTGCGCATCGACGCGGGCTATGCCTGTGTCGGCGTGCCCAACCTCGTCGCCCTGCCGGGCGATCTGAGTGCCTCGGGGTGCACACTGTGGCCAGCGCTCGAGCAGGTGTCGGGACAGGTGCTCCACACGGGCGAGGGGGGATTCCCCAGCCTGCGCACCGTCGGCTCGTTGGGTACGGATGCGCCGGACGCGACGCCGCTGGCGTACTTTCCGGTGCTGGAGCGCATCGAGGGCACCTTCCGTGTCGACCCGTCGGTGTCGGGTACCGTCGTGACGCTCCCGGAGACGCTCGCCTGGATCGGCACGCTCTACGTCGATGCGGAGTACCTGGACCACCTGGACGCCTCGCCCGACCTGGTGGTCGACGAGTTGCATTTCAGCGTACTGCGCCAGGACACGGCGGAGTCCCTGCGCGGCCTGCGCGTGGCCTCGGCGGTGTCGCACGAGTCTCGGCTCACGTCACTGGCGGGAATCACCGCCGACGACGGAGTCCTCTCCTTGACCGTGGGGGTCAACGGGTCGGGGCTCGCCGGCATCGAGGGGCTCGTCGGGTTGGACTCGCTGACGATCGAGGGCGCCTACCTCAGTGATGTGGACGACCTGGACGGTCTGACGTCCATCGGCGGGGACGTCACCATCGTGTCCAGCTACCGGCTCGCGTCCCTCGATGGGCTCTACGACGTTCGGTCCATCGGCGGCGACGTGCGCATCGAGGGAAACTACATCCTCGGCGATGACACCGCGTGGGCGTGGGTCGACGCGGTGGGGAGCTCCAATATCGGCGGTACGGTGACGATCGCCGGCAACGAATGGTGAGGTCGATGGTGACGCTCTTCTTCGCCGCGTGTGCGCCAGAGCCGAGCTACGAGCTGTGGTGGAGCGAACTCGAAGTACTCCCCTCCACGAGCACCGACGTCCTCGAGACTGACCTCGTCGGCTACGAGCCCGCTGAGGAGGTGGACGACGAGGGTTGGGAGTCCAGCCGGGGGTACACCCACAGTGTACAGGGATTCGTGGTCCGCATCGACCGAGGCGACGACGACAGTTGTGTCGTCCGGGCGGGCACCAACGAGTGGGCGGGCACGTGCACCGACACCGCGGTCGACGTCATGAGCGAAGGCGTCGCGACCAGCGCTTCGACGCAGACACACGTCAGCGGGTATCGGTTCTCGCATGAGGATGGCTCGTCGCGCGTCGAGCGCGTCACCATCGAGCACGAGGACGGCGTTGGGGTCGGCGTGTACGACATCCAGGTGGTCGACGACGATGCGTACGCCGAGTCTGACCTCTGGAACGCCGCGGTCGTCGACGGCGAGTCCCTGGCCCTCGGCTACGAAGAGGGGTGGTACAACCACCCCGAGCGGGTCGACTGCCTGGACGGCGAGTGCGAGGTGCACGTGGTCAGCACCATGGACGCAGCGCAGCCCCTGACCTGGCGCCGCCTCCCCGTCGACGAGCGGGCCGAGAACCTGTTCTGGGTGTCGAATCCTCCCGGCGCTGTCAACTTCACGGACAACAGACCCCGATGATCCTACTTCTCTTCGTCGCATGCGAGTCGGTGCCCACCGAGTCCGAGGTCTGGCGCATCCAGTACGCGCCGGCCGAACTCGAGCTTGAGCATACCACCTACGCCAGCAACTTCTCCGAGTTCACCCCGTGGGACAGCGAGGACCTCGAGTCTGAGCCCAGCGAGTGGATGACCGAAGCCAGCTCGAGCGGGAGCGACGGGCTCGCCTACCTGACGATCCAGGTGGACGCCGAGGGTGTCGCGTTCGTGACGTACGATGCGACCGCGTACGTCGGCACCTACGTGGATGGGGTGCTCGAGGTGGAGTGGGACTGGTGGACGACCTACACCGAATCGGCCAACCACGAGTCCGGCTATACGTACTCGGCGGCGTCGACCGAGGGCCTGAAGCAGGCGTTTTCGTTCACCATCGACGGCGAACACGGGGCGGGCACCATCCGCTACGTGGAGTACGACGAGTCCGCGTTGACGCAGAGCGACGAGTTCGAGGACGAGATGAGCTCGTCGAACATCTGGATTTCGGAGTCCGATGGCAACCGCCTCATCAACGAAGGAAACGCCGACGACTGTGAGGGGGAGGTTTGCAGCACGGAGGTCGTCTCGGAGACGCTTTGGGCGTCCGAGGCCACCGCGGAGCGCGTGACCACCGAAGAGGCGGGCGACCTGATGTTCGTGCGGAACGGATCCGGGGCCTGAGCGCCGCGCGCCCGCCTCGGCCAACCCGTGCGGACGGTCGCGGCGTGGCGCCCCTCCGGGTTAGCTCGACCGCATGTCCACGCCCGCCGAGTCCGACGTCATCTTCGACTGGAACGTCCACGGGGCCGCGCAGCCCGCGAAGCCGCGCCGGGTGCTGCTCGTCGACGAGACGATGCGCGACGGCGTGCAATGCCCGAGCGTCACCGACCCGCCGATCGAGGCCAAGCTGCAGATGTTGCGGCTCATGGCCAAGGTGGGCGTCGACTGCGTCGACATCGGGCTCCCCGGGGCGGGGCCGCGCGCGGTGGCCGACGTCACGCGGCTGGCCGAGCTCATCCGCGACGAGCGGCTCCCCATCGCGCCCAACTGTGCCGCGCGCACCCACGCCAACGACATCACGCCGATCATCGAGATCACCCAGAAGACGGGCGTGATGATCGAGGTGATGGCGTTTCTGGGTGCGTCGCCCATCCGCCTGTACGCCGAGGGGTGGGACGTCGACCTGCTCGAGAAGCGCACGCGCGACAGCATCCGCCAGGCCAAGCAGGCCGGCCACACCGCGACGTTCGTGACCGAGGACACCACGCGCGCCGATCCCGCCACGCTGCGCCGCCTGTTCCTCGCGGCCATCGAGGAGGGCGCCGACGGCCTGTGCTTGTGCGACACCTGCGGCCACGCCACCGAGACGGGCACCCGCAACCTCATCGCCTACGCCCGGAGCGTCATCGCCGAGACCGGCCGCGACGTGCGCATCGACTGGCACGGGCACCACGATCGGGGCCTCGGCCTGTCCAACGCGCTCGCCGCCTGCGACGCGGGCGCCGACCGGGTGCACGGCTGCATCCTCGGCGTGGGCGAGCGGGTGGGCAACACCTCGTTGGATCAGCTCCTGGTCAACCTCAAGCTGATGGGGTGGCACGACGGCGACCTCACCTCGCTCGGCGAGCTGGTCGACCTCACCTCCCAGGCGTGCCAGGTCCCGATCCCGGTCAGCTACCCGGTCTTCGGGAAGGACGCGTTCCGCACCGGCACCGGCGTGCACGCCGCGGCGGTCATCAAGGCGATCAACAAGGGCGCCGACTGGCTCGCGGACCGCGTGTACAGCGGGGTCCCGGCGGGGTGGTTCGGCCGTCGCCAGGTCATCGAGATCGGGCACATGGCCGGCGACAGCAACATCCTGTTCTGGCTGCGCGAGCGCGGCATCGAGCCCCGCGAGCCGCTCGTCGCGGCCATCCGCGCCAAGGCGAAGTCCACGAGTCGGGTGCTCGAGGAGCACGAGATCTACGAGGTGATCGCGGGCGTCGGGGCGTAGCGCCGGCGCTTGCCGGTGCGGTGGGCCGGGCAAGACGCGGCGACCCGGGGCGCGGGTCGGCGTTATCTTGGGGGGCAAACACGGCCTTCGAGGACACGGGGACGAGGTCACCCCCCGGGTCCTGCCGGGCCGGGTGAACTTGGCGCTCGCTCCCCCGCCAGTTCGCCGCAAGCGGCGAACCGGCGCTCCGCTCGGCCAATTCCCCCCGACCCGTCACCCGCCGCGTCACCGAACCGGCCGACGAAGGCGGCGTCTGGCACAACGGGGGGACGCCGAACCGCGAGGGTCTGGCTGCACCGGCCCACGGTCGGTGGGCGTGGCGATGTCGAACTTCGAGCGGTATTTTGGGTGGGCGTGGCGACGGTGGGGGCAGGACGGGGCGGCGGGGGAGGGTCGGCTGCACTGGCCCACGGTCGGAGTCAGAACGGGTCGGTCGGGTCCTTCTTGTCGGGCTCGAACGGCGGCAAGAGCGGCGCCGGCGTCGTGGGCGCCGGTTCGGCGGGGGCGGCGACCGGCGGCGGCGGCGGCATCGCAGGGGCCTGCCCGGGGCCGAGCGTGGCCGTGTTCCACGCATCGAGCTTCGGCGCGAGCGCGGCGGCGTCCCAGTACAACCACGGGCGCTCCGCCGACTGCAGCACCGAGCCCAGCGCGCCGATGCCCACGACCGCGCCGCCAACGCCGGTGATCGCCGTCACCGGCGCGAGCACCGGGTCTTCGTTGACCTCTTCGAAGCCGTACGCGATGAGCATGCCGGCGCCGAGCGCCAGGCCCACGGTGCCGAGGACCGCGCCGAAGGTGGCCTCCTTGCGACGGCGGGCGCGCACGTCCTTGTCGTCCAGGCGGGTGGCGAGGGCGTCGACCCCGACCTGTCCCTGGGCGTCCACCACGCGATACCGATGTTCGACCGCCGCGAAGTCGAGGCGAGGGGAGAACCTGAGCGTCGTGGAGTCCACGAACCCCGTGAGCCGCAGCGCGCGCGGGTCGGGCGCCGGCGGGAGCGCGGGGGGCGGGGGAGGGGCCGGCTCCAACGGCACCGGACCTTCGGGGTACGGCGGCAGCGTCGGGTCGACCGCGACCTCGTCTGCGAGGGCGATGGTGACGAGCAGATCGAGGATCACAACTTCTTCCCCCCGCGCCGGAGCGCGACGTTCTGGACGAGGTGGAAGACGAGGAGGCCCACCACGAGCCATCGCACCGCCTGGACGTGCTCCAGGCCGCCGATGCCCTGGACGCCGAAGTAGATCGCGGTGGCGGCGATGACGCCTTGGAAGCCCCAGAAGAAGAGGGTGGCCGGGAACCAGCGCACCAGGCTCCGGTTCGCCACCAGGACGCCGACGAGCAGCGCGAGGTCCCACGGCGGGGTGCCGGTCATGCGGGGAGGACCGCCACGTTGTCCAACAGCCGCGTGCGGCCGTAGCGGGCGGTGGCGATGGCCCGCAACGGACGGTCGATCACCGGCGCGGCCTCGAGCGTCTCGGGGTCGACGATCTCGAGGTAGTCGAGCCCGTCGCACTGCAGGATGCTGCGCCCCGCAGCCTTGCGCACCTCGGCGTCGGGCGAGGCGTGGTCGCGGATGGCGTAGAGCGCCCGGTGCAACGTGAGGGCCCGCGCCCGCTCGTCCGCGCTCAGGTACACGTTGCGCGACGAGAGCGCGAGTCCGTCGTGGTCGCGCACCAGCGGGCCGGGCACGATCTCGATGCCCATCGCGAGGTCGCGCGCCATCGACTTGAGCACGGTGAACTGCTGGAAGTCCTTTTCGCCAAACATCGCGACCGTGGGCTGCACCAGGCCGAAGAGCCGGCAGACGACGGTGGCGACGCCCTGAAAGTGGGTGGGACGCGCGGCGCCCTCCCACCGCGAGGTGAGCCCCGACACGTCGACCGTGGTGCGGAAGTCGGGCGGGTACAGGTTGTCCGGCATGAAGAGCACGTCGCACCCCGCGGCCTGGCACTTGCGTGCGTCGCCTTCGGGATCGCGCGGGTAGCGGCTCAAATCTTCGGTGGGCGCAAACTGAAGCGGGTTGACGTAGATGCTGACCACGAGGATCTCGCACCGTTGGCGCATCAGCTCGATGAGGGTGGTGTGGCCGCGGTGGAGGTAGCCCATCGTGGGCACAAACCCCACCTTCTTGCCGCGGGCACGCCAGCCGAGCGCGAGCGCGTGCATCGTGTCGACCGAGCGGATGACGTCCATGTGAGGGCGCAGCTAACCGCAGCGTGCGTCAGCCGCCGCCGTAGAGCTTCCCGCCAGGGTCGAAGGTGTGGTCGGACGCGGGGAAGGTGCCCCCCTTGACCTCGCCCACGTACGCCCGGCCGGCGCCTTCCACCACGCCCGCGAGCTCGGCGAAGCGCTTGACGAAGCGAGGCTTGAACCGCTCGTCCAGCCCGAGCAGGTCGTTGCACACCAGCACCTGCCCGTCGCACTGCGGGCCGGCCCCGATGCCGATCGTGGGAATCTGCAACAGCGCGGTGAGCTCGGCGGCGAGCGCCGCGGGGATCATCTCCAAGACGATGCAGAAGGCGCCTGCGTCCTGCACCGCGAGGGCGTCCTCCCGGATGCGCGCCGCCGCCGCGTCGTCCCGCCCCTGCACCTTGAAGCCGCCCATCGCGTGCACCGACTGCGGCGTGAGCCCCACATGCCCGACCACGGGGATCCCCGCCTCGACGCACGCGCGGATGGCGGGCGCCGTGCGCACACCCCCCTCCAACTTCACGGCCTGGGCCCTGCCCTCCTGCACGAGCCGCCCCGCGTTCTGCAGCGCCTGCGCCGGGGACACCTGGTAGCTCATGAACGGCATGTCCACCGTGAGGTGCGCCCGCTCCAGGCCCCGCGCGACGCAGCGACCGTGGTACGCCATCTCGTCGAGCGTCACCCGCAACGTGTCGCCTTCGCCCTGCACGACCATGCCCAACGAGTCGCCCACCAGCACCATGTCGGCGCCGGCGCGGTCCATCAGGCGGGCCATCGTGACGTCGTAGGCGGTGACCATGGCGATCTTCTCGCCCGCGGACTTCATGCGCAACAGTTCGGGGGCGGTGAGGCGCGGCACGGGTCCTTCCGGTGGTCGCGCCCCGTAACCCGGCACGGATGCCGTCCTGGGCGCCGGCCCGCGACCGTCCCGAAGGCGGCCGGGGCTGCCGGCCGGCGCGCGCCCGCGCGGGTGCTATCCTCGCGGCATGCGTACGCCGCTCTCTCGATTCCTGCGTCGGCTCCTCGTCGCGCGGCGCCGCGCCGCACGCGGGCTCCCTCCGCAGGCGGTGCCGCTGGCCGACCCCGGGCGCCGGGCGCTGCTGGCCGGGATGGCCACCCTGCCGGCGCTCGGTGCCCTGGGGTGTGTGGAGCCCGTGCCCGACACCGGCGACTCCGGCCGCGGCGGCGGCCGCCGCGTGCTCGTGCTCGGCGCCGGCCTCGCGGGCCTCACGTGCTGCCACTACCTTGCGCGTGCCGGGGTCCGCGCCGAGGTCGTCGAGGCCGCATCGCGGGTCGGCGGTCGCGTGTACAGCGTGCCGGGGCTCTTCGCGTCGGCGCCGGAGCGCGTCGCGGAGCTCGGCGGCGAGTGGATCAACTCCACCGACACCGACTTGTTGGCGCTCGTCGGGGAGTTCGACCTGCCGCTCATCGACCTGTACGCCAGCGACCTGGCCGAGCTCCGCTGGTTCGACGGCGCACGCCTCTCCGGACGTGAGCTCGCCGCGGCGATCGACCCGCTCATCACCGCCATCGACGCGGCGGTCGCGGGGCTGCCCGACACCGTCGGGTACGCCGATCCCGGCGGTGCCGAAGCGCTCGACCAGACCTCGGTCGCCGCGTGGATGGAGCCGCACACCGCCGGAACGGTCGCCGACGCGTTCGTGCGCGAGCTGATGACCGCGGACTTCGGCCTGGAGACCACCGAGCAGTCTTCACTGAACCTTCTCTTCTTCCTCGGATCGGGTGCGGTGGAGTACGACGAGCGGTACCGCATCCTCGGGGGAAACGGCCAGGTCGCCGACACGCTCGCCGCCCGCTACGCGAACCGCATCACGTCAAGCCGCGAAGCGAACGCGCTGCGCGAGGCCGAAGACGGCCGGATCGAGGTGGGCTTCACCGACGGCAGCGTGGAGCGGGCGGACGTCGTGGTGTGCGCGCTCCCGTTCACGGTCCTGCGCACCTTCGCGCTGGACGTGCCGCTGAGCGCGGCCAAGGAGCGGGCGATCCGCGAGCTCGGGTACGGCACCAACGCCAAGCTGTTGCTCCCGTTCACCGGCCGGCCGTGGCGCGCGTCAGGCGAAAACGGCATCGTCATCACCGACAATGGCGCGCAGATGGGGTGGGACCCGTGGGACCAGCAGGAGGGCGACGCCGGCGCGTTTGCGAACTTCACGGCGGGCGAGCACGGTGCGGGCCTGCACCAGGGTGAGCCGGTGGAGCGCGCCGAGGAGCTGCTCGCGTGGTTGGAGCCGTTCTGGCCCGGCTTGTCGGCCCAGTGGACCGGCGAGGTCGCGCGGCAGGCGTGGCCGGTCGAGCCGACCGTCCTCGGCAGCTACGCGTGTTACCGCGTGGGCCAGTGGACCGCGCTCGGTGGCGCCGAACCCGAGCCTGAAGGCGCGTTGTTCTTCTGCGGCGAGCACACCAGCCACGACTTCCAGGGGTACATGAACGGCGCGGTCGAGTCCGGTCGCCGCGCCGCCGAGGAGGTCGTCGCCCACCTGGGCGGCGCGGCGCGCCGGGCGCGGGTGTCGCGGGCGTGCCGGCGGCGCCCGT
>SXOM01000242.1 GCA_005776735.1 Pseudomonadota bacterium | reverse complement strand
GGTGCCGCTGGTGGCAGGCGTGCTGTTGCTTGCGGCGCTGGTGTTTGGACCCCCGCGCCGCGCGGCGCCGACGCCCGGCCGCTCGAAGCGTCCGGTCGCGGCGCCGCGCCCAAACCCCCTGCGGATCGGGGGCGCGCGGGCTATGCTGGAGCCGCCCGGGGCACGGGTTTCAGGAGCTCACGATGCTCTCCCCACTGCTTTTCGCCCTCGCCTGCAGCACCACCCCCACCGACTCGGCCGACCCCGCGGACACCGGCGGCGCCGATCCCGACGCGCCCCCCGGGCAGACGATGAAGGGCACCGCCCCGCGCGTGACCGCGCCGTCCACGGCCGATCTGCCTACGCTCTACGCCGAGAATGCGCAGTTCTCGGTAGAGCTCCTGCAGGCGGTCGGTGGGGCCACCGGCAACCAGGTGCTCTCGCCGTACAGCCTGCACCTGGTGATGGCGCAGGTCGAGGCGGGCGCCGACGGGGCCGCCAAGGCGGCGATCCTCGATGCCTTCGGGTGGACGCTCCCCGACGACCGGCTCCACGAAGCGTTCAACGCCGCCGGGCTCGCCGTGAGCGCGCACAACGTCGGCGCGACCGCCGAAGACCCCGCGGTGGCGCTCACCTCCACCAACCAGATCTTCGTCGACACCGAGTACGTCGACCTCGGGCCCGCCTGGCTCGACACGTTGTCGGCCCACTACGGCACCGGCGTGCAGGTGCTCGACTTCGGCGCCGACCCGCAGGGCGTCGCCGACGACATCAACGCCTGGATCGCGGCGCGGACGGGCGACCACATCAAGGACCTGATCTCCGCGCCCATCGTCTCGTCGTCCGAGATGATGCTCGTGAACGCGCTGTACTTCAACGCGAGCTGGGCCGTGCCGTTCTCCGAGTCCGAGACCTCCGACCGGGCGTGGACCCTGCTCGACGGGTCGGCGGTCACCGCGCCGTCGGTGTCGGGCGCGGTGAGCGTGTACGGGGCGGACGCCGACGGCTACTTCGTGGCCGAGATCCCGTTCTCCGACGAGGGCCTCACCCTCACCATCGTCCTGCCCGACGCGGGCCGGTACGCCGAGGTGGTCGGGGCGCTCGACTGGGCCACCCTCCAGGCGGTGATCGACTCCGAGGCGTTCTGCGAAGAGTGCGAGGTGCAGCTCCCGAAGTTCGAGATGGAGGGGAAGCCCGACATCCAGGGGGCGCTCGTGGCGATGGGGATGGGCGACGCGTTCGGCGGTGCCTACCCCGGCATCCACCCCAACCTCACGCTCACCGCGGTCATGCAGCAGGGCTTCGTGGCCTTTTCGGAGAAGGGGGTCGAGGCGGCGGCCGCGACGGTGGCCATCTTCGACGACTCGGCGACCGAGCCGCCGTTTGGCCCGGTGGTGGTCGACCGCCCCTTCGTCTGGTTCCTCCGCGAGACCGAGGGTGCCGTGCTCTTCGCGGGGTCCGTGGTCGACCCGCGCTGAGCGTCAGGCCCCACGCTGGTAGGTGACACGTACGCTCATCCCCGGGCGGGGAATGGCCCGCCCGGAGAAGACGATGGCGTTGTCGCCGATGCTCCACGTCCACCCGTCGAGGTCGCGCTCGGGGATCTCGACGCCGTCGACCCACACCGTGATCGACTCGGGGGCGGGGAGCTCCGACAGGGGGAAGCTCGGGTCCCAGCCGGAGACCGCCAGGCCGATGCCCTCGAGCACCACGCCGTAGTCTTCGGCGCAGATGCTCTCGGCGAGGCCGCCGGTGGTGCGCGCGATCTCGAGGTACCGCCCCCCGGCGTCGGCGGCCGAGCTGCCGGACTGGCACCCCTCGGGTTCGTCGCCCACCAACGCGTGGGCCGTGGCGTCGGCGTCGGTGTAGGCGGTGACGTAGGCCTGCACCTCGGAGGGGCTGTGGTCGTCCTCGTCGGACACGAAGACCACGTGCGCGACGCTGTCGTCGCGCCGGAAGTCGGGGTTGACGTCGGCACGGAGCGCCAGGCCGCCCATCGCCAGCCCCTGCTCGTCGCGTGAGCCCGCCGTGCCCACCGCGACCTGGGCCTGGAAGGCGGCGACGACGTCGTCGGCCTCGGGGGTGATGACCGGGCCGCGGAGCACCCCGCCGCCCGCGGGGTCGGTCGTGGTGACCCCGATCCGGTAGTCGGCCGTCGTGTCGCCCAACAGCTCGACGAACGCGGCGAAGTTGGCGCCGAGGTTGGCCTGTTCTTCGGTCATCGAGGCCGAGTCGTCCACGACGAAGAGGACGTCGGCCGGGGGGTCTTCGGCCTGGCGGAACAGGTCCTCACGCAACAGGTTCTGCACCTCGTAGTCGGAGCAACCGCCGACGAGGAACGCCACGAGGAGGGGGAGGGGCCTGGTCACCGCGCAAAACGGATAGCATGCCTCCGTGGCCCTGTCCCTGGTCCTCCTCGCCGCGTGCTCCGAGCAGTTCCCGCCGCCCGATCCGGCGGCCATGGTGGAGCTGCGCATCGAGCCGGCCGAGGCCACGGTCTACACCAGCCCCGACGGCGCCGAGCCGGTGGACTACGCGCTGGTGGCCACCCGCGCCGACGGCCAGGAGGTCACCCTCGACGAGGCGGAGTGGACCTTGTCCAACCGCACCGTCGGCGAGGTGGACGCCTACGGGGTTTTTGCGGCCTCAGCCGCCAACGGCGGGGTGTCGTACCTCAAGGCCCGGTTCGACGGCATCGAGGCGACCTCGCTGTTGACCGTGATCTTCCAGGACGAGCTCAACGTCGGCGAGGTCGATCCCACCGTGTTCGAAGCGGCCCGCACCCCGGTCGACGGGGTGTGGACCTACCCCGCCGACGGCGTGAACCTTCCGCGCAACACGCCCAGCCTGAGCTTCCAGTGGGCCGACGTCGGCGCGACCGCGGCGCAGCTCCGCTTCCGCAGCAAGGTGACCGACCTCACGGTGTACACCACCGGCACCAGTTGGACGGCGGACGAGGCCACCTGGGCCGCCCTGGTGGGCACCAACGCGGGCGGGACGGTCGAGGTCGAGCTGTCGCTGGTGGTCGGCGGCCAGGTGTGGGTCGAGGAGATCCTCACCCTCAACGTCAACCGTTTCGACGCCCGCGGGACCATCTACTACTGGAGCACCTCGGCCTCGGGCATCCGCCGCATCCCCTACGGCGCCCAGGCCGAAGACTTCCTCACCGCCGGCACCACGGGGTACTGCGTGGGGTGTCACAGCGTACGTGGGGACCGCATCGGGTTCACCTACGACGGCGGCAACGGGGCCCTCGGCGTGCAGCGGGTGAGCGACGGCGGCCAGACCTTCGGGCACGACTCGGGCATCTACGGCAACTTCAACACCTTCTCTCCCGACGGGAAGAAGGTGCTCGTCGCCTACATGGGCAGCCTGATCCTCTACGACGCGGACACCGGCGCGCTCTTGTACGAGGTCCCGACGGGCGGCGTGGCCACGCACCCGGACTGGTCGCCCGACGGCACCCGCGTCGCGTTCGTCTTGACCAACGGCGACGGGGGCGACTGGTACTTCAGCGGCGGGCGCATCGCGGTGATGGACGTCGCGTCGGACGGCACGTTCGGCGCCCCCCGCGTGATCGCCGACCCGGCCGACCCCTACAATGCGTACTACCCGGCGTGGTCGCCCGACGGGGAGTGGGTGGCGTTCAACATCTCGACCGGCGACAGCTACGCCGACCCCGACGCGATGGTGTGGGTCGTCGACGCCGGGGGTACCCAGGCGGTGGAGCTGACCGCCGCCAACATCGCGTCCGGCTACACCAACAGCATCCCCCGCTGGGCCCCGTTGCCCGACGACGACGTCCTGTGGTTGGCGTTCTCGTCCAACCGCAACTACGGCAATGTCACCGCCGGCAACCCCCAGCTCTGGGTGGCGGGGTTCGATCCCGCGCGCGCCGCGGCGGGGGTCGATCCGAGCTGGCCGGCGTTCTGGCTCCCGGGCCAGGACGCGAGCCAGAACAACCACATCCCGGCGTGGGCCGAGTGATCCTGCCGTGGTTGATGGCGTGTGAGCCGGTGGCCGTCGCCGAAGGCGGGGCGCGCCACGTGAAGGACTTCCTGGGCCCCGAGGGGGTGCGCATCGAGCTTGCGCCGGCCGACCTGCCCGACGATCCGCCCCTGCACGTGGTCCTCGGCGCCGAGAGCTGGGCGGTGCGCCTCGGCGAACGATGGGACGATGCCGTCGACGTCGGCACCTGGGAGGTCCAGGTCACCGATTCGCTCCGGGTCGATGGCCACGAGCTCCTGGCCGAGCCCCTGGGCACCACCACCGAGACGGCCGTTTGGTACGGCACCTTCGGAGAGACGTTGGCGGTGACCGGTCCCGACGGCCCGTTCGCCGGGGAGTGGGTCTTCGCAGAGGGCCTCGGCCCGGTCGTGGCCACCCTCGACGGCATCCGTCGGGAGTGTGTGTACTACGCCTACGCCGACCCGGCCGAGTGAAGCACAGCGGCGCGCTTGCCATCGCAGCGGCATCGCGACACATTGCCGTTGCGGCATGTCCTCCCCTCCCGACCTAGAACTGGCGACTTTTCGCGCCGTGGCCGAGCACGTGTGCGACGCGGTCGAGATCGCGGATGGCGACGGGCGCCTGTTGTACGTCAACCCCGCCTGGCAGCGACTCACTGCGTGGCCGGCCGCAGAAGCGATCGGATGTACGCCGCGTATCCTGCGTAGCCACTACCACGACGACGCGTTCTACGCGGGGATGCAGGCCACCGCCGATCGCGAGGGGGTGTGGACGGGCGAGGTGATCAGCCGTCGGAAGGACGGCACCCTGTTCTTCGCGCACGTCACGCTCCAGAGCTTCGGCGGCGGGCGGCGCTATGTGGTGGTGCGGCGCGATCTCACCGGCGAGCTGCGCGGCATCCGCGAGCACGCCGAGCGGTACGCGATGGCGCTGTTGGCGACGCGCGACGGCCTGTCGGACTGGGACATCCTCACCGGTGAGGTGGTCAGCTCCGACCGGTGGAAGGAGCTCTTGCAGGTGGAGGGCGGCCCGCGCGACCTGCCCTACCGCTTCGTGGAGCGCCTGCATCCGGACGACGCGGCGGAGTTCGGGCGCCTGCTCGATGTGCACCTGGGGAGCGGGAGCGCGTTCTTCGAGTGTGCGTTCCGCGTGGTGCACCCCGACGGGGAGGTGCTTCATGTCGAGCTGCGCGCGTTCACGCTGCGCGACGCGGATGCGTCCCCGGTGCGCATGGTCGCGGTGCTCAGCGACGTGACCGAGCAGCGGCGTGCGCAGGCGCTCCTGTTCCACACCGCCACGCACGATGCCCTCACCGGGTTGCCCACCCGCGCGCTGTTCGTGGAGCACCTGGGCGCCGCCATCGGGCGCGCGTCCCGCCACGAGGGCATCAGCTTCGCGCTGTTGTACATCGACCTGCGGCACTTCAAGAGCATCAACGATGCGTGCGGCCACGCCGCCGGCGACGCGGTGCTCCGCGCGGTGGGGCAGCGCCTGCGGGAGTGCATCCGGCCGGGCGACAGCGTCGCCCGGCTCGGGGGCGACGAGTTCGCGATGTTGCTCGAAGGGGTGCGCTCGCCCGCGGTGGCCGACACGGCGGCGCGGCGCGTCCTCCGGGCCATCGAGCACCCGGTGGAGATCGACGGCCAGGTGCTCGAGGTGAGCGCCACCATCGGCGTCTCGTTGGGCGACGCACACTCCGAGGTCGAGCCGCTTGTCCGCGCGGCCGACTCCGCGATGTACGAAGCGCGCGAGCTCGATTCGCAGGCCGTCCGCGTGGCCACCCCCGACGGTTCGGAGCGGACGGTGCGTCGGGCGCGCATGGCCAACGCGCTGCGCGAGGCGCTCGCGCGGCGGCGGATCCAGGTGGCCTACCAGCCGATCGTGCGGCTGGCCGACGGGGTCATCGTGGGGGTCGAGGTGCTCGCGCGCTGGTCCACCCCCGAGTTCCCGGACGTGTCGCCCGCGGAGTTCGTTCCCCTGGCCGAGGACATGCGCCTGGCCGGGCGTCTGGGGCAGGTGGTCCTCGAGTTCGGCCTCGAGCAGCTCCGCGCCTGGGAGAAGGCGTCGCTGCTCGACCCGAGCTTCACGCTTCACGTGAACATCAGCCCGAAACAGCTCATCGACCCTCGGCTACCTACCCAGCTCGGGCGGATGCGCGAGGCGGGGCTCTTGGGGGCGTCGCGCTTGTGCTTCGAGATCACCGAGACCGCCTTGGTGAACCGGCCCGAGCTCGTGTCGCGCACGATCGAGGCGGTCCGCGCGCTCGGCGTCACGTTCGCGCTCGACGACTTCGGCCCCGGCTTCTCGTCGTTGGCGCACCTGCGCGGCTTCTCCGTCTCCGGCGTGAAGATCGACCGGAGCTTCATCGCGCGGCTCCCCGCCGACACCGTCTCCAAGGAGATCGTCGTCGGCCTGATGACGATGACCCGCGCGCTGGGCCTCGACGTGGTCGCCGAAGGGGTCGAAACCGCCGAGCAGGCCGCGCTCCTCGCGGGGATCGGGTGTCCGTGCGCGCAGGGGTACCACTACGCTCGCCCGATGCCCGCGGCCGCGATGACCGAGCTGCTGTCGCTCCGCAGGTCTAGAGCCTGAACGTTCCGAATGTGCTGTGAAATCCGGGGTCGGGCGCCCGCGAGCACACCCCGAGGCACAACCCGAGTACGTCGCGCGTGCGGGCCGGCTCGATGATCCCGTCGTCCCAGAGTTGCGAGGTGGAGTACCACGCGCTCCCCTCGCGCTCCTGGGCCTCGAGCACCGGCGTGCGCACGAACGCCTCCTCCGCCGCGTCGAGCGGCGGCGCACCCGACCGTTCGCGTTGGCCGTTGGCGACCGAGATCAGCACGCCCGCCGCCTGCGCGGCGCCCATCACCCCGATGCGCGCGTTGGGCCACATCCACAAGAAGCGCGGCCCGTACGCCCGCCCGCACATCGCGTAGTTTCCGGCTCCGAAGCTACCACCGACGATGACCGTGAGCTTCGGCACGGTCGCGGTGGCGACCGCGTTGACCATCTGGTGGCCGTGCTTGGTGATGCCGCCCTCCTCGAACGTACGCCCGACCATGAAGCCGGGTACATTCTGCAGGAATACCAGGGGGGTGCGACGCTTCTCGCAGAGCTGCACGAAGTGCGCGGCCTTCTGCGCACATTCGGAGAAGAGCACACCGTCGTTGGCGATGAGCCCCACGCGGTAGCCGTGGATCCGGGCGGTGCCGCACACCAGGGTGGGACCGTAGTCGCGCTTGAACTCGAGCAGCTCGCTGCCGTCGACGATCCGGGCGATCACCTCGCGGATGGGGAGCACGTCGGCCATGTCGCGCGGGGCGAGCCCCTCGAGCTCGCCCGGGTCGTACACCGGCGGTTGGGCGGGCACGTGATCGATCCACCCCGGGCGAGGTCCGGGGAGGGCGCCGACCAGCTCCCGGACGAGCTGGACGGCGTGGTCGTCGTCGTCGGCCACGTGGTCGGTCACGCCGGTGCGCTGGGCGTGGACGCCGACCCCGCCGAGGGCCTCGGCCGAGACCTCCTCGCCCGTGGCCGCCCGAACCAGCGGCGGCCCCGCGAGGAAGACCGCGCCGGTGCCGCGGACGTGGACGACCTCGTCGCTCATCGCCGGGATGTACGCGGCGCCGGCGGTGCACAAGCCCATGACCGCCGTGATCTGCGGGATGCCCATCCGCGAGAGGTGGGCCTGGTTGTAGAAGATGCGGCCGCCGTCGTCCACGTCGGGGAAGACCTCGCTCTGCAGGGGAAGGAACGCGCCGCCCGAGTCGACCAACTGCACCAGCGGCAGGCGGTTCTCGGCGGCGATGGTCTGCAGCCGCAGCGCCTTCTTCACGCCCAAGGGGTAGATCGTGCCGCCCTTGACGGTGGCGTCGTTGGCCGAGATGACACACTCCCGGCCCCCGATGACGCCGATCCCGGCGAAGGTGCCGGCCTTGTGCACCCCTCCGTCGTACTGACCGTGCGCGGCCAGCGCGCCGACCTCGAGGAAGGGGGTCTCGGGGTCGAGCAGGCGCTCCAGGCGTTCGGTGGCCAGGAGCTTCCCCTGCTCGCGATGGCGCGCGACGGCCTTGGGATTGCGCTCGTCCTTCGCCGCCGCGAGGTCGGCACGGAGCCGCTGGACGAGGCCGCGGGTGTGGGCGGCGCGGGCGGCGAAGTCCGGGTCGGCGGGATCGACCGAGGTGGGAAGGGCGGGCATGGGGCCCATTATCCGCGGGCGGAATAGTCGGTCGGGCCATGGCCGTCCGCATCCTCGAGGAATCGCTCGTCAACAAGATCGCGGCCGGCGAGGTGGTCGAGCGGCCG
>SXOM01000028.1 GCA_005776735.1 Pseudomonadota bacterium | reverse complement strand
CGGCCACCCCGAGGTGTACGTCGTGCTCCTGCCCGCGATGGGCTTCGTCGCGGAGATCATCACGACGTTCTCCCGCAAGCGGCTCTTCGCCTACAAGACCGTCCTGTACACCACCATCGGCACTGGCGTGCTGAGCTTCTTCGTGTGGGCCCACCACCAGTTCATCGCGGGCGTCGACCCGCGCATGTCCAACGTGTTCTCCGTCACGACGGTGCTCATCTCCATCCCGATCGCCGAGATGTGCTTCGTCTACATCGCGACGCTCTTCGGGGGCTCCATCTCCTTCCGGGTGCCGATGTTGTGGGCGCTGGCCTTCATCGCCGAGTTCCTGCTCGGCGGGGTCACCGGCATCTTCCTCGGCGCCAGCGGTGCGGACATCTACTTCCACGACACCTACTTCGTGGTCGCGCACTTCCACTACACGTTCTTCCCGATCGCGATCATCGGCACCTTCGCAGGGGTCACCTACTGGTTCCCGAAGATGTTCGGTCGGCACATGAACGAGCTGTGGAACAAGGTGCACTTCTGGGTCACGATCGTGGCGTTCAACGGCATCTTCATCCCGTTGTTCATCCTCGGCGCGGCCGGCGACCATCGCCGCATCTTCGACTACACCAACTTCCCCGAGCTCGCGACCCCCGAGCTGCAGGCGCTGCGGGTGTTCGCGACGATGTCGTTGCTGGTCATGCTCGCGGCGCAGCCGATCTTCCTGGTCAACTTCGTCCTCAGCATCTTCAAGGGCAAGCTGGCCGAGGCCAACCCCTGGCGGGCCAACACGCTCGAGTGGCAGTGCCCCTCGCCGCCCCCGCACGGCAACTTCGACCCGCTGCCGGACGTGTACCGGGGTCCGTACGAGTACAGCCGCGCCGGCCGCGCCGACGACTTCTGGCCGCAGAACTCTCCCTCCTAGGACATCGGAGTCCCCATGGCCAAGCCCATCGCCACCCTCCGCTCTGCTTCCGGCGTCCCGACGGGCCGCCTGGCGGTGTGGTGGGTCATCGCCTCCGAGATCGTCATCTTCGGCGGCCTGCTCGGCAGCTACCTGCTCCATCGCCTCGGCCACCCCGAGTGGGCGACGTACGCGTCCCACACCAACACCTGGGCCGGCGCGTTCAACACGCTGGTGCTCCTGACCTCCAGCCTCTCGGCCGTGCTCGCGCACAAGGCCGCCGAGGAGGGCAACGGGCCGCTCGCAGCGAAGCGGCTCCTGCTCACCTGCCTCGGAGGGCTCACCTTCCTCGTGGTCAAGGGCTTCGAGTGGACCTACGAGATCCAGCACGGGTTCACGATCACCGCCAACGGCTTCTGGTCGTTCTACTACTCGGCGGCCGGCCTCCACGGCTTCCACGTCATCGCGGGCATGATCATCATGCTCTTCGTCGCCGCCGACGCCCGCAAGAACCAGGAGCTCCAGCGCGTGGAGCTCATCGGGATCTACTGGCACTTCGTCGACCTGGTCTGGATCTTCCTCTTCCCGCTCCTCTACATCGCCAAGTAGGCGGCCGAGGCTACGCATGTCGTCCCACGCCGACAATCACACCGACGCCGCGGCCCACGGCCACGAAGGTCACCACACCAACTACGTCAAGATCTGGGCCATCCTCGTCGGGATGCTCGTGGTCAGCGTGGCGGGTCCCGAGCTCGGGATCCGGTGGGTCACCTTGTTCACCGCCTTCGGCATCGCGGTCATCAAGGCCTACATGGTCGCCCGCTACTTCATGCACCTGGACATCGAGCGGCCCTTCGTGGTCAAGCTCCTGGTCGTGTGCCTGGGGCTGATGTTCTTGTTCTTCTTCGCGACCGCCCCGGACATCATGAAGCACTGGGGCATGAACTGGATGAATGAGTCGGCGAAGAACGCCAACATCCCCGAGCCGGTCCACCACGTTGCCGCTCCGGCCGCGGGCGAGGCCGCTCCGGCCCACGGCGAGGCCGCTCCGGCCCACGGCGAGGCCGCTCCGGCCCCCGAGGCTCCGGCGCACTGATGGGCGTGGTCGTGCCCCTCCCGAAGCCGCGGCGTATGGCGCCGATCGTGCAGAGCGAGGTGTTCGCGATGCTCATCTTCGTCTTTGCCGAGATCATGCTCTTCGCCGGCTTCTTGAGCGCCTTCGAGCTCGTCGGCGCACGCGCGCCGGCCGGGTGGTGGCCGCCCCCGGGCGATCCGGCGTTGCCGGTCGCGGCGACGGGCGGCGCCACGGTCGCGTTGCTCCTCTCGGGCGTCGCGGTCGGCGTGTCGGGCCTGCGGGCCGCGGCCGGCGGCGCGGTCCGGTGGCTCGGCCTCGGGGTGGTGCTGGGTGCGGTCTTCGTCGGCTACCAGGCCTACGAGTTCTCGCGGCTGGTCCAGCTCGGCTTCACGCTGCAATCCAGCGCCCACGGCGGGTTCTTCTACACGATCGTGGGGGCGCACGGGCTGCACGCGCTGGCCGGCATGGCCGTGCTGGTGTGGGCGGCGCGCGCGGCCGCGGCGGAGCGCCTCACGCCGGGCATGGCCGGTGCAGTCCGCATCTTGTGGACGTTCGTGGTGGTGCTCTGGCCCGCGATCTACGCCGTGGTGTACCTGTGATGCGGTGCGCCGCCGGGTTCGGCCTCGCGCTGGTGCTGATCCGGCCCGACGTCGCGCTGGCGTGCTCCACCTGCATGGACCCCAAGGAGGGCAACCAGACCCTCCTCTGGGTCACGATCGTCCTCAGTCTGCTCCCCCTCGGAATGATGGCCGCCATCGGCGGCTTCTTCTGGACGCGCCTCCGCGCCGCCGCTGCGGCCGAGGCCCTGCCCCTGGACACGCCATGACCCGACTCCGCTCGCTCGTTCCTTTCGCGCTCCTCGGCCTGTTGGCCTGCGACGCGGTGCCCGAGGACTCCAAGCAGGTCCGCGCCCGGTACCGCGGCCACTACGCCGGTGAGTGCTTCTCGTGGGTGAAGTCCACGGTGAGCGGCCGTGAGTACTGCGCGTCCCCCAACCTCGGCTTCACGACCGCCGCCGCCTACGCCGCGGCCGTCACCAAGGTGGACGACGCCGCGTTCGTCGGCTTCGAAACCAAGTCGGCCGAGGAGAAGCTCGCGGTGCTGATGGCCGAGGGCAAGAGTGGCTACGCCAACAACTGCGCGTCGTGCCACGGCGCCGAGGGCACCGGAAACGCCGAGCTGTACCCGCCGCTCGCCAACGACCCGGTGGCCAACGGCGGCAACGTCGACGAGCACATCGGCGTCGTGCTCAAGGGCCTGTCGGGCAAGCCCATCAACGGGGTCGCCTACGCCGGCACGATGACCCCCTTCGGCCACCTCACCGACAACCAGATCGCCGCGATCATCACCTTCGAGCGCAACTCCTGGGGCAACGCGGGCGGGACCGTCGAGCCGGCGCAGGTCAAGGCCGTCCGCGGTCAGTAGTCGCGCCTGCGTCTCCAGTTGTCGGCATCGTCGCCGGTGCGGCCGGGGCGCGCTACAACCAGGGGGATGGACGGCGTGTCGGAGCTGCAGCAGTACTGGGAGGTGGCGCGCGGCACGCTCGGCTTCATGCTGGCGGTCAGTGTGCTCACGATGGCGATCGCGATCGAGCGCTGGGTGGCGCTCTTGCGGGCTCGCGCGGCGCTGCGCGCGGTCGATTCGCGCGTGGTCGAGGCCGCGCGCCAGGGCCAGCTCGCCGAAGCCCGCCGGCACGCCGACGCGCTGCCCTCGCCGCTCCGTGAGGTGTTCACCACCGGGCTCGACCGGGCGCTCGGGCGGGTGCCGGGCGAGTTCGGTACGGCGATGGCGCGGGAGTCGCGGCGGGCCGTGGCCCGGTTGCGCAGCGGGTTGTGGGTGCTCGGGAGCATCGGTGCGCTCATGCCGTTCGCGGGTCTGCTCGGCACGGTCATCGGGGTGATGGGCAGCTTCCAGGCCATCGGCGAAGCGCAGCAGGGCGGGTTCGCGGTGGTGTCGTCCGGCATCTCGCACGCGCTGGTGGCCTCGGCGGCGGGCTTGTTCGTCGCGCTCGAGGCGGTCGTCTGCTTCAACGCCCTCGGGCAGCAGGCCGCCGGGCTCGGGCGCGACCTCGGCTTCCTGGTCGACGAGCTGGGCGAGCTCATCCGCACCCGCAGCGCATCGGGGGAGGCCCATGCAGACCGGCCCGCAGTCGGCCCCTGACGACGTCGACGACGACGGGGGGATGTTCGCGGAGATCAACATCACTCCGCTCACCGACGTCTTCCTGGTGCTGCTGATCATCTTCATGGTGGTCGCGAGCTCCATGGTCGAGGCTGAAAAGCAGGCAGCACAAGCCAAGAACCTCGTGAGCGAGCGGGCGTTGTCGGTCTTGACACCTCAGGGCAGCGGCGACAGCCCGCTCATCCCCAAGGACATCGTGATCTCCGTCACGCCCGACGGAACGATCTACCTCGAAGGCGAGACATTCCCGATCGCCGAGCTCACCGAGCGCCTGCGCGCGGTCGATCGTGGCGCGGGCGTCACGCGGGTGGTGGTGCGCGGCGACCAGGAGGCGCAGTACAAGCTGGTCTGGCAGGTCATCCGCGCCGCCCAGGCCGCCGGCTTCGCCGACGTCGCGTTGGCCAGCCGCGCCGCCACGCCCGGATAGCTCGGGCCGGGGCGGACGTTGGGCGGGGCCGTAGGCCCGTCCTGACGGCGGCAGGGGCCGCCCGGCCCCGCGCGTGGCGGTGCGACATCTCGTGACGGTCCAGGTTTTCGCCATCCGGGCGTTGGCACGTGTCCAGCCTGCATGGTCACCCCGCCCCCTTCCGACGAGTCCCTCATGGATGCCTGGATGCATGGCGACGCCGAGGCGTTCGGCGCGCTCCTGCAGCGCCATGGCCGCGCCATCAAGGCGTTCGCGTTTCGCATGCTCCGCAGTGACGGCGAAGCGGAGGACGTCGTCGCGGACACCTTCGTCCGCGTGGCGACGTCGACGTGGCGGCCGACGGGGAGCGCCCGCGGTTGGTTGTTCACGATCGCGCGCCGGTTGTGCCTGGACGTGCTCCGGCACCGCCGGACGCTGCGTGCGGCCGTTCCCCACCTGGTCGAGCTGGACTGGGGGGCGCCGACGCCCAACCCCGAGGCGCGGGCGCTCCTGCAAGAACAGGCCTCGTGGTTGGAAGCCGGCTTGGCACGCCTCCCCGAAGAGCACCGCGAGGTTCTCCTTCTCCGGATGGTGCACGGCCTGAGCGCCGCCGAGGTCGCGGCGGTCCTGGGACTCGCCGAAGACCAGGTGCACTCTCAGGTGTCGTACGCACGCAAGCGGCTCCGGGCGGTGCTCGAAGAGGCCGGTGTCCGCCACCACGCCCGCGGGGAGCGCCCATGATGACCGACCGTGAGCTCGACGACGCCCTCGGCAAGCTCGGCGCCCCCGAAGGCGTGGCGCCGCGGGTCGACGCCGCCCAGGTGCTCGCGCGCGCGGCCAGCGTACGCGCCGCGGCGGCGGGAACGAGCGGGACCGCGACGGGCGCGGCCATCGCGTGGGGCTCCGCCGCGACCGGCGTGCTCCTCGCGGCGGTCGCGGTGGTTGCGCTGCGGCCGCTCTCCGTCGAGGTCGCGGTTCCCGGGGCGGCGGCGCCCGGTACCTTCGGCGCGTCGTTCGGCGACGCCCTCGT
>SXOM01000241.1 GCA_005776735.1 Pseudomonadota bacterium | reverse complement strand
GCCCTCGTTGGTGAGATCGGTGGCCGCGCCCATCGTAGTCGTGAAAATGCGATTCGGTTTGCCGGCTTCGTTGGGGAAGAGGCGCGTCCACGCAATGGGCATGGCGGGCGAGTTGACCGTCGCCCCGACGCCGCGGCGCCCGCCGGCTTCGGCCCGACGCGGCGCCGGTCGCGGGGCGCCGCCCTCAGCGCAGCCCGTTCTCGCCGAACCACGCCCAGGCGTCGGCGATGGCCTGGCGGATCGGGGTCTGCGGCAAGCCCAGCTCGGTCCGCGCGCGGGCGGCGGTGAAGTAGTGCGGGTGCCCGCTCATGTGCACACTCGCGGCGTTGATGTCGCCTTCGGCGAGGCCCAGCTTGCCCGCCAGCGTCAAGGCGGCGGTGGCGCCGGCAAGCGCCCACCGGGGCAGCTCGCCGCGGGGCGGGCGCGCGCCCGTCTCCTGGGCGATCAGGGTCCACGCTTCGCGGTAGCTCAGGTCCGCGTGGCCCAGAATCCAGCGACCGCCGTGGGGGCGGCCCGCCGCGGCGAGCAGGCCCTCGACCACGTCGGCCACGTGCACGAAGTTGTTGCCGCCCGGGGGCGCGAGCACGCCCGCGCCGCGCGCGACCTCCAGGATCATCCGGCCGCTCGACGGGCGCCAGTCCCACGGCCCGAGCATGTACGTCGGGTGCACGATCACCGCGTTGGCGGCGCGCTCGAGCACGAGGCGGTCGGCGGCGCGCTTGGTGTCCACGTACGGGACGCCCGCTTCGTGCGCAGCGGGCGCGCAGTCCTCGTCGGCCGGGGCGGCCCGGCTGCGCATGCCCAGGGCGTCGACGGTGCTCACGTGCACCAGGCGGGTCTCGGGCGGCAGCGCCCGCAGGACGCGCGCGGTGCCCTCCACGTTCACCGCCTCGAACTCGGCCCGGCCCCCGTAGCGGATCTCCACCTTCGCCGCGCTGTGCACGACGCAGTCGACGTCGGCGCACAGCGCACGCAGCGCCGCTTCGTCGTCGAGGTCGCCGCTCACGACGTGGACGCCGAGCCCCTCGAACTCCCGGCGCGGCGGGCGCCGAACGAGCACCTTCACCTCGGCGCCCCGCGCAAGCAGCGTTCGAACCAGGTTGTTGCCGAGCAGGCCGGTGCCGCCGGTGACGGCCCAGCGGCGATGGGGGAGCGGTGGGCTTGCGGTCATGCCGCGCCTGAATAGCTCGGGGAGGCATGAACCTGCCCGACCGTCGTTCGTTGACCGCGCTCGCCTACCAGGTCGGCCCCGGTCGTTACTACCAGCCGGCGTACCGGTTCATCGCGAACGACATCGCGGTGGAGCGCGGTGCGGTGCTCGACGTGGGCACCGGCCCCGGCTGGCTCGCCATCCACCTCGCGGCGGGCCGCGCCGAGGTCGACGCGGTCGGCATCGACACCTGCCCGCACATGCTGCGCTTCGCCGAGGCCAACAAGGCCGGGCGGCTCAACGTGACGTTCCACCGGATGGACGCCACCAAGATCGTCTACCCCGACCGCACCTTCGACGTCGCGGTGGCCGTGCAGTCGGCGCACCACTGGGCCGACGCGGCGGGCGTCTTCGCCGAGGTGTACCGCGTGCTCGCCGAGGGCGGCCGCTTCTACGTATACGAGGCCGATCCCGACGCCGACGTCCCCGCCGAGTGGATCGCGCGGCGTGGTGGGTTCCCGCCGGACCTGCTGATCAAGCGCCAGTGGGCCCGCTTCGGGATGGACGCGGCCCGATGGTCGGCGCTCCGCGCGGTGGCCGAGGCGTCGCCGTTCGGCCCCGACGTGGGCGACGAAACCCACGGGTTCTGCCGGCGGCTCGTCTGTACGCGCTGAGCCTGTTGGCCCTGGGGGCGTGCGGCGACGACCTGCTCCCTGGCGAGGTGGTGCTCGGCGCCGAACGATCGGCCACGTTCGTGTACGGCGAGCCGGGCGATCGCCTCGGTGAGGCCGTGGCCTGGGACGGGACCGCGCCCGCCTCGGCCGCGCCCGGTCGGCCCGCACTCTGGCGGGACGGGTGGTCCGACGGGCCGAGCGCCTGGGTCGGCTTCTGGGGGGCGCACGAGGTCCGCGTCGGGCCCGGCGCCGCCTGGCTCGACGGGGCCGCGGTCGACGAGGCGTGGGTCCCGAAGCTCGTGCAGGCCGAGGCCCGCGCCGCATCGGCGCTGGGGGTGTTCACCTTGGCCGACGGGGTGCTCCACCGGGTCGACACCGCGCAGTCCGTCGACGTGCCCGACGCCACCGCGCTCGCGGCCGACACCGAGCGCGTCGTGGTGCTCACGTGCGCCGACTCGGAGCCGTGCGGGGTGGCGGCCTTCGACGGGGACCTTCAGCCGCTCGGCGCCCCCGCGGCGCCCGACGGCAGCCTGCTCCTCGGCGGAAGCGGGGGGGCGGTCGCCCTCGACGAGGGCGTCGTGTGTGTCGGCGACCCACGGCTCGACCTCGACGAGGGGGCGGGCGAGGTGCGCTGCGAAGACGGTCGGGGCGCGGTCGGCGAGCCGGGCGACCACCTCGGCACCACCCTCGCGGCCGGCCACGCCGCCGGCACCTTCAACCGGAGGCTCCTCCCCCCGCGCGCGCGGATCGTGCCGCTCGACGGCGGCGAGGTGCTCGTGCTCGACGTCGGCGCCGAGGGGCAGCCCCTGTACCTCGCGGGCGACGCCGGAACCGTCGTGGTCGGTGCGCCGTACCACCCGCACGGGGGCGCCCCGGCGGGGGCGCTCGTCTGGACGTCGCGGTGAGCGCGCTCTGGGCGTCGTTCGCGCTCACCCCCACCCTCGCCGCTGGCGTGGCCGTCGTCGACTTCGGCGTGGCCGTGGCGGTTGGGCTGCTCGTCGGGGTCCTGCTCCGGCGCCTGGCGTTCTTGCGCCGGTGGTGGGTCGAGCTCCCGCTGATCTTCGGGCTCTCGTTCTTCGGTGGCAACGTGCTCGCGTTGGCGGGCGGGCTCGTGCTCGGCGCGTTCGCCGGTTTCCCCCACCTCGACCCGGCGTCGCCGTCGTTGGTGGTCGCTTCGCTCCTCGCCGTGTCGGCGGCAAACCTGGCCATCGTGGTGGCCATCGGGATGGCCGGATCGCTCCAGCCGGGGGGGCGGCCCGCCGCAAGGTGGTGGGGCCTCGCGCCGGTGCTCGCGGCGGCGTGCCTCGCGGTGTCGTTTGTGTGGGGCGCGGCGCTCGACGCCGTGGGCGTCACGCCGGAGCCGCAGTGGGTGGTCCAGGCCCTGCTCGACGCGCCCACCTGGGTGTCGGTCGGGGTCGCGCTCTTCGTGGCAGGGTGGGCGCCGGTGGTCGAGGAGCTGGTGTTCCGCGGGTGGTTGCAGCCGCGGCTGCGCGAACCGTTCGGGCCGAGGCTCGCCATCTTGGCGCAGGCTGCGGTCTTCGCGGCGATGCACCTGGACCGCCTGTGGGCCATCCCGCCGCTCTTCGTCATCGGCGCCGTCGCGGGCTGGCTCCGCCAACGCAGCGAGAGCGTCGCGCCGGGCGTGGTCCTCCACTTCTGCAACAACGCCGCGTCGTTGGCCATCACCGTGTGGTTCGCCGCGCGGGGGTGAACCGGCGGGGGCCGGGCAAGACGCGGCGACCCGGGGCGCGGGTCGGCGTCTTTCGGGGGCAAACGCCGGACGTGGGGCGGAACGAGGTCACCCCCGGGTCCTGCCGGGCCGGGTGAAATTGGCGCTCGCTCCCCCGCCGGGTCGCCGCAAGCGGCGACCCGGCGCTCCGCTCGGCCAATTCCCCCCGACCCGTCACCCGCCGCGTCACCGAACCGGCCAGCCAGGGCGGCGTCTGGCACAACGGGGGGACGCCGAACCGCGAGGGTCTGGCTGCACCGGCCCAGGTCGGTGAGCTCGGCGACGTCGAACTTCGAGCGGGTTTGGGTGGCGAGGGCGGGCTCGGGGAACCGCACCGGCGGGCGAGGAGAGCGAAACGGGGGCTGCACCGGCCCCCGGTCGGTGAGCTCGGCGACGTCGAACTTCGAGCGGGTTTGGGTGGGGATGCGCTTACGGCTGCGCGGCGCGCCCTGCACGCCGCGCGATGACCCCGAGCGGGCCCGCGTGCTCCGGCGCGACCCGCGCGGCGGCCGTCGCTTCGGCGGCGACCTTGCCGTAAAGCGCACGGAAGAGGGCCTCGCGCGAGGTGCCCTCGACGCCGAGCGCGCGGGTGACCGGGAGGATCCACCCCGCGTCGGGCTCCGGGCGCGCGAGCGCCGAGAGGTCGAGCGCACGCGGCTGGTCGGCCGCCACCAGCTCCACCACGCGGTCCATCGCGCGGGTGACCTGCGGCCGGTCCCAGGCCGCCCACAGCTCGTCGGTCGCGCCCTTCCACGCCACCACGCGCCAAACCGCGGCGTCGGGGACGGCGCCGAAGCGGCCGCCGGCCGCGACCTGCTCGATGCGATCGAAGCCGCCGCACGGCGAGTCGTCGCAGCGGCCACGCCAGCGCAGCGCACCGTGGGCGAGCAGCGCACGTCCGAGCGCGGGTCCGTCGGGCGCCTCGGGCGTGGCGACCAGGCTGTGCACCAACAGCTCCGCGACCCCGTCGCCGCTCTCGCCCACGCCGAGGCTCCGCCGCACCTCCCGCACCGCCGCGTGTTCCTCGGGGCGATCCGCGGCCGCCTCGGCCAGCGCCAGTGCCGT
>SXOM01000240.1 GCA_005776735.1 Pseudomonadota bacterium | reverse complement strand
CTCGGTCAAGGAGATCCTCAGCACCGGCATCCAGCCCGACATCCTCATCTGCCGGTGCGAGGTGCCGATCCCCCGCGATTTGCGCCAGAAGATCGCGAGCTTCTGCAACGTCGGCGTCGACGATGTCATCAGCGCGCATGACGTGGGGAACATCTACGACCTGCCGGTCGTGTTCCACGAGCAAGGCCTCGACGACCGCATCCTCCGCCGGTTCGCCTTCTTCGCCGCGCGCCCGCACATGGCCCGGTGGGAGGAGTACGTGCTCCGGGCCCGGAACCCGAAGCACCAGGTCCGCATCGCCATCGTGGGCAAGTACGTCCACCTGGTCGACACCTACAAGTCGCTCAACGAAGCGCTCGCCCACGGCGGGGTGGCCAACGAGGCCAAGGTCGAGCTGCGCTACGTCGACAGCGAAGAACTCGACGCGACCAACGTCGCGACGGTGCTGGGCGGCGTCGACGCGGTCTTGATCCCGGGCGGCTTCGGCAGCCGGGGCACCGAGGGCAAGATCGCGGCGATCCGCTACGCGCGCGAGAACGGCGTCCCCTTCTTCGGCATCTGCCTCGGCATGCAGCTCGCGGTGGTGGAGTTCCTCCGGGCCACGGCGGGGATCGCGGCCCACTCGAGCGAATTCGAGCCGGCGGCGGCGCACCCGGTCATCCACCTGATGGACGCCCAGCGCCAGGTCACGGACATGGGGGGCACGATGCGGTTGGGCGCCTACCCCTGCAAGCTCGGCGCCGGCACGCGCGCTCGCGCGGTGTACGGCGAGGCCGAGATCTCCGAGCGGCACCGCCACCGCTACGAGGTCAACCCGGCGTACCACGAACTGTTGCGCAGCCACGGCATGGCCATCAGCGGGCTGTCGCCCGACGGGCTCCTGGTGGAGATGATCGAGCTGCCCAACCACCCGTACTTCGTCGCCTGCCAGTTCCATCCGGAGTTCAAGTCCCGGCCGCTCGCGCCGCACCCGCTCTTCTCGGCGTTCGTGAAGGCCGCGGTCGATCGGCAGGCGCGGACCACCCGGCCCGACGCCGCGCTGTCGGCGCTCGAGGCCAAGTAGGGTGGCGGCCCGGCGCGCCTGCCGCGCCGCCGGCTTGCTGATCGTCGCGGCGTGCACCGATCCGGCGCTCCCCGAGCTGCCGCGCGTCGCCCGCGCGACCGGGCTCACCGTCGAGGCCGAAGCGCCGGAGGGCCACTACCGCGTGGTCCTGGCGGGTGTGGCGGGCGACCTCGTCGCCGGCACGCCCTTGGAAGCCACCGAGACCGCGGTCACGCGCACCGGCGGCGGCGCCGACCTGCAGATCACGGCGGCGCGCTCCACGTGGGATCTGAAGGGCCGCACTGCTCGTTTCGACGGCGACGTCGCCGTCACCCGCGGCGACGTCACCCTGCGCTGTGCCACGCTCGAGGTGCGCTACGGCGACGGCGAGACCGTCGACACCGTGGTCGCCACCGGGGGCGTCACCGTCGACCGCGGCGCGCGCCACGCCCAGGCGGCGCGCGCCGAGCTGGTGGGCAAGACCGGGAAGATCACGCTCACCGGGGAGCCGCGCCTGAGCGAAGGGGTCAACGTGCTCGTGGGCGAGCGCATCGTGCTGTGGCTCGACGACGAGCGCGCGGACTGCGAAGGCGGCGCGACGGGTCCGTGTCGCCTGGTGGTGGAGGGGAGCGCGCTCGGCCGATAAGCGGGGCCCATGCGCATCCTCACCGGCTCCGATCACGGCGGTCTCTCGTTGAAGAAGCTCCTCGTCGAGCGCCTCCGGGCCCAGGGCCACGAGGTCGTCGACGTGGGCACCGACACCACCACGTCGTGCGACTACCCCGACTTCGCGGTGCCCGTGGCCCGGGGGGTCGCGGCGGGCGAGGCGGACTTCGGGCTCCTGGTGTGCGGCACGGGCCAGGGCATGGCCATGACCGCGAACCGCGTGCCGGGGGTGCGCGCCGCCGTCGTGGGCGACACGTTCACGGCGAAGGCCACGCGGCAACACAACGACGCCAACGTGCTGTGCCTGGGTGAGCGGGTCGTCGGCCCCGGTCTCGCCGCCGAGATCCTCGATCAGTTCCTCGCCACCGCCTTCGAGGGGGGCCGGCACATCGGGCGCATCGCGAAGATCGCGCGCGTCCAGGGAGCCTGAGATCACGCGCGCCGCGGGCCCGCCCCAGTGCGACCCGCGGACGGTCGCGCCGCGGCGCCCCAACCGGGCTTCGGGCGGTTAGCAGCCGGCCGCCCCCCGGAGCCCCATGCGCCTCTCCCAGCAGGATCCCGACGTCTACGCCCTCATCCAGGCCGAAGAGGCGCGCCAGCGCGACGACCTGGAGCTCATCGCGTCCGAGAACTACGTCTCGCGCGCGGTGCTCGAGGCCGCCGGCAGCGTGCTCACCAACCAGTACGCCGAAGGTCTGCCGGGAAAGCGGTACTACGGGGGTTGCGAGGTCGTCGACCGGGTGGAGGACCTCGCGCGCGAGCGGGCGTTGCGGCTGTTTCCGGGCAGCGAAGGGGTCAACGTGCAGCCGCACTCCG
>SXOM01000239.1 GCA_005776735.1 Pseudomonadota bacterium | reverse complement strand
GATCAATGTCCTGTATTGGAACACAAATTAGACCAGCAAACCATGCGTTAGCCGCCTTTCGTACGAAAAATGCGGCGCGATATTAAAAATCCCTCAGCATTCATCGCAACCTGGTTGCCCGACGCCCACGTCGAGGCGCCCACGGGCGGCTCGGTGGTGCTGGCCGGCGTGATGCTCAAGATGGGCACCTACGGCTTCTACCGCTTCGCGATGCCGCTTTTCCCCGACGCGGTCACGGCGTACGGTCCGTTCCTCATCGGCCTCGCGGTCATCGGCATCGTCTACGGTGCCCTGGTGGCGTTGGTCCAGGACGACGTGAAGAAGCTCGTGGCGTACAGCTCGGTGAGCCACCTCGGGTACGTCATGCTCGGCCTGTTCGCGCTCAACGCGCCCGGCGTGAGCGGGAGCATCTTCCAGATGCTCAACCACGGGGTGTCCACCGGCGCGCTCTTCTTCCTCGTCGGTGTGCTCTACGAGCGCCGCCACACCCGGCAGATCGTCGACTACGGCGGGCTCACCAAGGTCGTGCCGCGCTTCGCGCTCATCTTCATGATCATCACCTTCAGCTCGATCGGCCTCCCGGGGCTCAACGGGTTCGTCGGGGAGTTCATGATCCTCATCGGCGCCTTCCAGTACGCACCGATTCCGACGGTGATCGCCGCCACCGGCGTCATCTTCGGTGCCGCGTACATGTTGTGGTGCTTCCAGCGCATGATGTTCGGCCCGCTCCAGAACGAGGAGAACAAGGCCTTGAAGGACGTCAACGGTCGGGAGCTGGCCTACCTCCTCCCGCTCGTGGTCCTCGCGTTCGTCATGGGCATCTTCCCCCAGCCGTTCCTCGACCGCATCAACCCCTCGGTGGATCGGTTCGTACAACGCCTGGAGGAGCACTACGAGGCTTCCCCCTACGCCTGCGGTGACGACTGCCTGCCCGGCTGGTTGGCCAAGGAGACCCACTGATGGCCCCCGTCCTCGACTCGGTGTTGCTCGCGGCGCCGATGATGTTGTTGGCGTTCATGGGCGTGGTCATGATGGTGGCCGCCGCTGTGCTCCGCCCGATGCCGCGTACGCTGTTCTGGGGCGTCTCGGCGGCCACGGTCGCGGGCGCGCTGGTGCTCGTGGCTTCCGGGGCGGGTGCCGCCGCCACCGATGCGTTCATGGGGATGCTCCGCGTCGACGCCTACGGCCACTTCTTCGCGGCGGTGTCGCTGCTCGGCGGCCTGTTCGCGCTGGTGGTCAGCGACTCGTACCTCGAGCGGATCGGGGTCCGGGTCGGCGAGTACTACGCCCTGGTGCTGTTCGCGCTCTGCGGCATGCTCGGCATGGCGTACAGCAACGACCTGATGATGACCTTCATCTCGCTCGAGGTGATGAGCATCGCCATCTACGCCCTGTGCGCGATCAAGCGCGCCGACGAGCGCGCGGTCGAGTCGGGCTTCAAGTACTTCATCCTCGGCGCCTTCTCCTCCGGCATCCTGCTCTACGGCGTCGCGATGATCTTCGGCGCGACCGGGAGCACCTCGCTCACGACCCTTGCCCGGGTCCTGGCGGAGTCCCACGGCGAGCCCAGCCGGCTCCTCCTGCTCGGCGGCGCCTTGCTCTTCGTCGGGTTCGGGTTCAAGGTCGCCAGCGTGCCCTTCCACATGTGGGCGCCCGACGTGTACCAGGGGGCGCCCACCTCCGTCACCGCCCTGATGGCCTCGGGCGTGAAGGCGGCGAGCTTTGCGGCGTTCGGTCGTGTGGTGATCGGCGCGATGGGCGACGACGCGAGCGTGTGGGTCTCGGCCTTGTGGTGGATGGCGGCGCTCACGATGGTCGTCGGCAACCTCGCGGCGCTCGTGCAGGACAACCTCAAGCGCATGTTCGCCTACTCCAGCATCGCCCACGCCGGCTACCTGTTGATGGCGCTGGTTTCGGTGGGCGGCGCCGGCGAGGCGCACCCGGCGCTCGGGAGCCTCGCCTTCTACATGTTGGCGTACACCTTCATGAATGCGGGCGCCTTCGCGGTCCTCTCGCTCATGACCGATGCCAACGGCGACGACGCGGTCGACATCGAGCGGCTCTCGGGCCTCGGCAAGTCGCACCCGCTCATCGCGGCGGGCCTGTCCTTGTGCCTGATCTCGCTGGCGGGCCTGCCCCCCACCATGGGTTTCGTCGGGAAGTTCTACCTCTTCTCCGCGGCCGTCGGCGCGGGCCAGATCGGCCTGGCCATCATCGGCGCGATCGGCGCGGCGGCGGGGGTGTACTACTACCTGCGCCCGATGATCTACATGTACATGAAGGAAGGCCACAACGAGCTCGCGGTCGACGGGCGCGCGCGTGTCGCGCTCGTCGTCAGCTCGATCGTGCTCCTGGCGTTCGGCCTGATGCCCGGGGCGGTCCTGGCCTGGGCCGACGCGTCGGTGCGCTCCGTCCTGGGGTAGCCGGGCGGTTCACGCCCGAGGGGCGTTGCGCCGCGACCGTCCGCTCGTCGGGCCGGGGCGGGCGCGCAACGCGCCGCGGCCGCCACGCCCAACGCCTGGGCCCGAAAGACGCCGACCCGCCCACCGGGTCGCCGCGTCTTGCCAGGCCCCGGATGGCCTCCGTGCACAAGATCGCGCCCGCCACGGTCGCAGATGCGGTTCGGGGCACGTATAATGCTGCGGCTCATCGCCCGGAGCGTCCCATGCGCATCGTCGCCGCCCTGCTGCTGCCTCTCTTCTTCGTCGCCTGCGACGAAGCGAGTCCAACCGACACCGGGGAGCTCGGCACGGTCGATCAGAAAGTGTCCTTCTGGCCTCCCGAAGCCGGGCGTGGCACCACGTTCGACGCGCGGATCACCTCCACCAACTCCGTCTTCGAGTTCGTCGGCAACGACCTCGACCTCGGGGGCGGCGTGAGCGTCAACAGCTTCACGGTGCTCGACGGGTGGACGGCGACCGCCAACATCACGGTCGATCCGGCGGCCGAGCTCGGCCCGCGCGACGCGCACGTCGACACGCGGCTCGGCAAGTTCGACGTCTCCGACGCGCTCACCATCGTCGACGACAGCTTCACCCTGGCGCCCTCGCGCGGAAAGATCGGCGAGCACGTGCAGATCGAGCTCATCGGGCAGAACACCGAGTGGATCTCCGGCCAGACGTGGGCGGGCTTCGGCGACGGGGTCGAGGTCAACGCGGTCGACGTGCTGAGCGAGACGTACATGCTCGCCGACGTCACCATCGCGCCCGACGCGGTGCCCGGCCTGCGCGACGTCTACGTCGAGAACGGGAACGACCTCACCACTTCGTTCGACGCCTTCCAGGTCGACCGGGTGGGCTTGTCGGCCTCGTTCGACCCGCCGGAGGTCACCCAGGGCCAGACGCTCACCTTCACCATCAAGGGCAAGGACACGCACTTCGGGCGCGACACCGAGATCCGGTTCTTCCAGTACGGCGACGAGAAGGAAGACATCGTGATCGACAGCCTCACGGTGCTGGACGAAGAGAACATGTACGGCCAGCTCACGGTGTCCAACGCCGCCGAGCTCGGTACGCGCGACGTGCTGCTCACCACCGGTACGGAGGGGGTCTTCATCGAAGACGGCACCACCGTCCTCGACGGCGAGGTCGACCTCGGCAACGTGGGCATCTCGCGTTGGTTCTACGTGAGCCGCGGCATCGACAACGCCACCGGCGCCATCGGCGAGGGGGTCGCGGTCGGCGTCTTGTTCTACCTGCCGCTCGACCCGCCGTGCCCGCCCGACCCCGAGTCGTCGTGCACCGACGGTGTGGACAACGACGAGGACGACTTCACCGACTGCTACGACAGCGACTGCTCGACCGACCCGAGCTGTGCCGGCGGCCCCATGCCGTACGACAGCAATGGCGTGTGGCGCACCTACACCACGGGCGGCTCGGCCGATTGTCCGGCGAACGAGACCGTGAGCGCGGGCGATCACGTGTGGCTCGAGTCCGACTGCAACATCATCACCCTCGACAAGCAGGTCGACGGCGCCTCGGGCATGATCTACTACACCAAGGAAGACGTCAGCCTCGACGACTACTGCTTCGACCAGATGTACGACCTGCACACCGAGGGCGACCCCGACGGCATCCCCGAGGAGATCGTCGAGGACGCGCAGCCCACCGTGCCGGCGGACTTCGTCCTCATCGATCCGCTGTGGTGGGGCAACTTCACCATCAGCCGGGCCGAGGACATCACCTACATGTGGGCCCTGGCCGACGACCCGAGCATCCCCGGCGCGCTCACCTACCCGGACGCGATGTTCGGCACGCAGATCTCCGGCATGCTCGTCGAGCCGGCGGGCGCCTCCGGGTACGCCGGCTCGTTGCCGTGGGACGACGGCATCCACACCTACACGCCGGCCGAGCTCACCTACCTCGAGGCGGGCAACGCCACCTTCACGGCCTACTCCGCCATCGAGGGGCCGCCGGTCGGGTTCAGCTTCAGCACGGTGACCACCAAGAGCCAGTCGTCGGTCGCCATCTCCGGGACGGTCATCCTCGAATGATCCTGCTGCTTCTTTCTCTTTTCGGCTGCACCGACCAGGGGTTCGCCGCCATCGAGCTCGACGCGATCGCCGTGGTCAACGGCGACTTCGACGACCTCGGCGGCACGCTGCTCCGCCACGAGATCGGGTTTGTCCCCTTCAACGGGTACATCTCCCAGTCCACCACCTGGGTGGGCGACGAACCGCCCACGCGCGAAGACCCGGGGCGCACGGTCGAGCAGCTCTTCACCGGGGCGGTCCCGGATCAGGCAAAGTTCGAAATCGAGCAGTACAACGCCGTTTTCATCAATAGTGGTACGCGGGGGCTCAACGCCTTCCGCTACAACTACAGCATCGAGACCGACGACGACCTGCTCCTCGACGAACAGGCGATGACCAACGCCTGCGACTACATCGACGCCAACGGCTCGGTCTTCGTGACCGACTGGGCGTACGACGTGGTCGAACGTTGCCTTCCCGACGCCATCGAGTTCCTCGACGACGACACGATCGTGGACGACGCCCAGGCCGGCGTCGCCGGCACGGTGCTCGCCGACGTGGTCGACGAGGAGTTGGCCACCACGCTCGGCACCTCGGTGATGAACGTCGAGTTCAACTACTCCGCGTTCGCCGTCATGGAAGACGTCGGCGCCGACGCCGAGGTGCTGCTCTCGGGCGACGTCAGCTACGAGTCCAAGGAAGGCGGGGTCAAGGTGGTGAAGCGTGCGCCGCTCATCGTGCGCATCCCGGTCGGCAAGAGTGGTCAGGTGGTGTACTCCAGCTTCCACCTCTTCCCGCAGACGACGGCGTTGGCCGACGCGCTGTTGTTCCGTGGGATCGAGGGGCTCGAGCCGGGTGCTGGCGACAAGAGTGAGGAGGTGGCGAGTGAGTAGGGTTCTCATCCTGGCCTTCCTGGTCGCGGGCTGCGATCAGGACAACGGCTTCTCCCAGCTCAACAAGACCGACTTCTTCCAACAGCAGCGGAAGAACACCGTCGATGTGCTCCTCGTCGTCGACAACAGCTGCTCGATGATCGAAGAGCAGAAGAAGCTCGCGACCAACTTCGACTCCTTCATCCAGTACTTTCAAGGGGCCGACGTCGACTGGCAGATGGGCGTCATCACGACCGACGTCGACACCGAGACGGCGCGCGGGCGCCTCATCGGCGGCGACGACGAGATCGTCCTGGTCGACGCCGAAGGCCGGGAGAAGGAGCGTGTGGCCTACGACCACGACTGGCTCGTCACCGCGGGGCAGGCCCTCGCGCTCGACCCGTCGTGGTACTCGTCCATCAGCAACGACAAGCGCGAGCACTGGTGCGAGGTGGGCGCCGGGACTCCGGGTGAGCCCAACCTGACCTGCGGCCTCGACAGCGAAGGGAACGGCGCCGACGCCCGCTACGGCGAGATCATCGTGACCGAGATCATGGCCGACCCCGACGCGGTCGCGGACGAGCTCGGCGAGTGGTTCGAGGTCTCCAACCTCGACGTGGTCGATTGGGACCTCTCCGGGTGGACCCTTCTCGACGCGGGCCGCAACGAGTTCACGGTGCCCGACGGCACCGTCATCGCGGCGGGCGGCAGCCTCGTCTTCGCCCGCTCCGCCGACACCGCCCAGAACGGCGGCGTCGACGCGGACGTGGAGCTCGGGGCGGACTTCACGCTCAACAACGACGTGCTCATCCTCAACGGCGCGACCGAGGGGCCGAGCGAAGTCTTCGCGGAGCTCGTGGCGCAGGGCATCACCGGCTCGGGGCTGGAGCAGGGCCTCGAGGCGGCGCGCCTCGCCACGACCGACGAAATGCTCGCCGGCCACAACGCGGGCCTCATCCGGGAAGAGGCCAACCTCACCATCCTGATCGTCTCCGACGAGGAGGACAGCTCCCCCGACCCCGTCGACGACTACCTCTCCGGCTTCGCCGACCTCAAGGGCGATGCGGCGTACCGCGACCACTCCATCATGAGCGTGTCGGGCGTGGTCGGGTCCGACCCGCCCGCGTTCGAGGGGGAGCCGAGCTGCGAGTCCAGCAACGGCGTGGCCGACTACGGCCACCGGTACGTCGACGCGATCGAAAAGACGGCCGGCCTGGTCGACTCGATCTGCGAGGACAACTTCGCGCCCATCGTGGCGGAGCTCGGCCTCACCTTGTCGGGCCTCCAGTCCGAGTTCGCGCTGAGCCACTACCCCGACCTCGACACGCTCCAGGTGTCGCTCTACGCCAGCGACGACAGCGACAGCAAGATTCGCGATCTCACCCTCGACACCGACTACAGCTACGTCGAGGAGCGCAACGCCATCCGCTTCGAGTACGAGCAGGTGCCCGAGAGCGAGGTCTACATCGTGGCCGACTACAAGATCCGCAGCGGAGGCGCGCAGTGACCGTCCTGTTGAGCCTCCTTCTGGCGTGTGCGACCAGCACCAAGGCCGAGTGTGACGCCGAGACGCTCTGTCCGTTCGGCGAGGAGTGTCGGGAGGGCCAGTGTGTCCCCCAGACCTGCGCCACCTCGAGCCAGTGTGCGATCGAGCAGTTCTGCAACGACGACAACACCTGCGAGGCGGGCTGCGAGGAGGACACCGACTGCAAGTTCGGCGACCTCTGCGACACCGCGGCGAAGACCTGCGTGCAGTCCGAGTGCACCGACACGCACCTCGACTGTGGGTTCGGGGAGTACTGCTCGCCCGCGGGCGAGTGCTACGACGCGGGCGGGTACTACTGCCAGGACTGCGAAGAGGCCGGCGACTGCGGGGGCAATGGCAACGAGTGCATCTGGGGGTACTGCTCTTCGGAGTGCGACAGCGACCGCGACTGCCCGGGCGGGTTCGACTGCATCCCGATGTCCGACGGCACGGGCAACATCATCGGCCACTACTGCATCGCCGCCTGCTGGCTCATGGAAGGTCGCGAATGAGGCCCGCGCCGCTCGCCTGGCTCCTACTCGTCTCCATGGCGTGCGAGAGCACGACGGACACCGGCGACGACGTCGAGTACCTGGGCCCGACCTTGGAGCACCAGGCGCCGGCCTCTCCGCTTGCGGGGGCCACGCTCGACCTGTCCGCGACCGCGACCGACCCCGAGGGGGTGGCGCAGGTCGTGCTGTACTACCGGACCGAGGGCGACGGCACGTGGACCCCGGCGGCGATGACCGACGCGGGCGACGTGTGGTCGGCCGCGCTCCCGGCCGAGGCGATCGAGGCGCCGGCGCTGGAGTACTACTTCAAGGCGACCGATCTCGGGGATCCGGCCGCCACGAGCTACCTTCCCGTCGGCAGCTCCACCGCGCCGTTCTCGCTCCCGGTGCAGGTCGTGGGGCGCGAGTTCCCGTTCGTCGAGGACTTCGAGCCCGAGGCGGAGCAGTACGCATCGCTCGCCGAGCTCGGCTGGCTCAACGCGAGTGTCACCTTCCGGGGCTACGCCTGGGAGCTCTCCACGACGTATGCCGAAAGTGGTGAGTATTCGGCCTTCCACGCCCGTGGGAGCAGCGCCGTCGACACGCCGCCCGAGGACTGGCTCATCTCCCCGCCCATCGACCTCACGAGCGCCGCCGACGCACAGGTGCGCTGGCGTGAGCTCGGGGTCACGCCCAGTCGGGCCGATCACGGGCTGTACGTCAGCACCGGCAGCTTCGACCCGGCCGATGGTGCGTTCGTCCCGGTCGCCGAGGTTCTCCCTGCCGCGCCGGACAAGGAGTGGGGCGACAGCGCCGCGTACGACCTCTCCGCCTACGTCGGGGGCGTGGTCTACCTGGCCTGGCGTTTCGAGGGGAAGGACGCCGACGATTGGTACATCGACGACGTCGAGGTCGGCCCGGTCACCGCGGTGCTCGATCCCGAGTGGGTGGTCTCGCCGAGCCCCATTCACGCCGGCGACGCGGGCACGCTCTCGGTCACGGTCACCAACACGGCCACCGTCGCCTCCGAAGCGGTCACCGTCGAGCTCACCTTTCCGTCGGGTGGCGCAACCGTGGCCGACGCCGACCTCGACGCGGGCGTGCTCGCGGCGGGCGGGAGCGCCACGGTCGACTTCGCCTTCTCCGTCGACGCGTCGACCCCGGAGAACAGCTACGTCCCGGTTCAGGTCACGGTGCGCGCCGGCGACGACACGGTCACCGAAGCCGGGGCGCTGGTGGTCGGCGAGGTCAGCACGGCGGTCATCGACTGGACCGGGCTCGACGACGGCGCGTTGGCGCTGGTCGTCGGCGTGGGCGATCCCGACGCCCCCGACTGGTCGGTCGACGTCTTCAGTGGCACGGCGGTCGCCGGCACCACGCGGTACACCGCCGACATCACCGACGGGTGGGCGTGGCTGCCTGCCGGCCCTGGGGCAGACCGGTGGTGGGTCCAGGCGGCCTCCGCCTCGGGCGGCCTCATCGACACCTTCGCCATCCGCTACGCGGGCGACACGGTGGAGTCGTCCATGGCGCCCGTGGGCGTCGATGCGTTGGGCTCCGACGTCTGCTATCTACCGGAGCCTCCCGACCTCACGGTCACCACGCTCGACACGACGCCCGCCGAGCTCGACCCCGGAACCTCCGGCTTCACGCTCGACCTCGCCGTGCGCAACACCGGCGCGGAGACCGCCGGCCCGGTGTGGGCCACGCTGGTGAGCACCGACGCCGACCTGACCGTGCTCGATGCGGGCCCGGTCCTGCTCGACCCCGACCTGCTCGAGGCGGGCGAGGTCGCGTCGCTCTACGGCGTGTTCTCGGCCGAGGTGTCCGCGTCCCACCAGGACAGCAGCGATGTCTCGGGCGAGTTGCAACTCACCGACGGCGCCGAGAGTTGGAGCTTGGCCGTGGTGTTCCCGGTGCCCTTCCCCGTGATGGCGCTCACGGGCATCGAGATCGACGACGACGGCGACGCCGACGGGGTTCTCGACCCGGGCGAGACCGCCGACCTCACCTTTCGCGTGACCAACATCGGCGACGAAGCGAGCACCGGCCAGGTCCGCGGGGTGCTCTCGGTCGAGAGCACGTCCACGGCGGTGGCTGTCGCGGGCGACAACGACGAGAGCGTGGGCTCGCTGAGCGCCGGCGACACCCGGTCGGTCAACGACTTCGTGGTCACGGTCAACAGCGGCGTCGACGGCGACACGGTCGACCTGCTCTTGACCCTCACGGACGGCGCGCGGGTCTACGAAGCGCGCCAGCAGTTGGTGCTCGGCGAGCCGCCCTGGCAGCCGATGAACGACCTCGGCGACGGCCTGGGCGACGTGGTGGGCGCAGGCGACTTCGACGCATCGCAGGGTTGGTACCGCTACCTCGACGGCGTCTTGCAGATGCGGCTGGTGAGCGACACGGTGTTCGACGCGAGCCACCTCTTCGTGGAAGCGTGGGGGGTGTCTCCTGCGGCGGACTATGGCATCTACCGCATCCTGGCCCAGTCCGGGGCGGGCACGTTGCAGGGGTACGACTTCAGCAGTGGCACGTTCTACGACCTGGACGACCCGACCATCAGCTACCCCGACGCCTACACCGTCCAGATCGACCTGCCGGTGTCGTACATGTCGCTCACCTTCGATTCGCTGAGCCTCGGCTTCGGCGCCGGCTGGTGTGGCGAGCCCGACTACTACTGCGATCACTTCCCCGATGGCTGGGGCTACCCCTACACCGGCTACGACTCCTCCGACTGGTTCGACCTGGAGTGGTGAGGGCGACGCGCCGCGACCGGCCGCGTCGAGCGGCCGGTCCTGCGGCGCGTCGCGTTGCGATGCGCACCCGCCCCGGCGCGCTTCGGGACGGGCCCGGCGCATCGCCCCCGCCCCCCCTCGTCCTGCCCGCGAACCGCCGTCAGTCCAGGACCGCGTCGAACTCGCCTTCCGAGTAGCAGGAATCGAGCAGCTCCAGCACGATGGCGCCCGAGGCGCTGGTGCCCGAGCTGTTCGCCGTTCCCGCCACCGTGAGCAGGACCGGCGCCGAGCTCTCTACGCACTCGAAGTTGCGCCCGTCGGCTCCGCAGGTGAGCGACAGCCCGAAGCCCTCCAGGTCCAACGCCATGGACATGTCGCCCCGGTCGCAGGTCACCTCCACGAACTGCTCGGTCCACGCGTCGGCCGCCCCGCACGTGTCCTCGGTCCAGAACATCGTGAACGCCCACACCCCCTCGTCCAGCACGCAGCTTCCGCCGCTCCCGGTGTCGGTTCCGGTGTCGCTGCCCGTGTCGGTTCCGGTGTCGCCCCCGGTGTCGGTCCCCGTGTCGACCGCTTCGCCGCCGCAGGCCTCCACATCGGGGTTCTCGTCGGCCAGCGCTTCGAGCTGCGCTTCGCAGTAGTCGTCGCAGTCGGTGGCCACGTCGTCGTCGGTGCCCCAGCACGAGCCGTCCTCGCCGTATTGCGACTGGGCGTCATCCCACGCGTCTTCATCCACCTCTTCCAGGCAGTCCAGCCACGCGTCGCAGTCGTCGGACTGCTCCCACGGCTCCGGGTCGTCGACCTGCGAGCTGCCGCCCCCGGTGTCGCCGGAGTCCTCGGGTTCGCCGAGGAGGCCGGTGCAGGCGAGCAGGAACGCGGGGATCGACAGGAACGAGGCGGCGGTGACGGGACGCATGGGGCATCGTACCCTGCGATGTCGCCAACCGCGCGCGCGCCGGGCTATTCGGGGGCAACCGGAGCTCCCCATGGTCGCTGTCCTGCCGCTGTTGTCCCTGTGGTCGTCTTCCTTCGCCCACGCCGACGCGGCGGTCGAGCGGCGGCTGTACCCCGACCGGGTCGACGCATCGTCGTTCTTGTGGAACGACTGGAACCGCTTCCAGGAGAACTATCACCCCCTCTACGCGGTCGACGACGACCCGGTCACCGCCTGGGTCGAAGGGGCCGAAGGCGGCGGGGTGGGTGAGTGGGTCCGGTTCGACACGACCGACCTCGCCGGCACGACCGCGGTGCGCCTGCGGGTCCGCAACGGCTACCAGAAGTCGGCGGCGCTCTTCAAGGCCAACGCGCGGGCGCGCGAGGTCACGGTGCGCTTGTTGCCCGGCGGCGCCGAGGTCACGGCCACCTTGGCCGACAAGGACGGGTGGCAGGAGCTCCGGGTCGACCAGGCGGCGGGCGCGTTCACCGGGGTCGAGCTGCGCGTGGGCTCGGTCTACCCCGGCTCCAAGTACGAAGACCTGTGCATCTCCGACGTGGAGGTGTACGCCACCTCCACGGTACGCGACAACCCGGTCGCCGAAGCGGCGAAGCTCGGGCGGGTGAAGTCGTGGAAGGCGGAGCGGGTGGCGGCGGCGTTGGTCTTCAAGGCCGGCGCGGCCGACCACATGCCGCTCGCCCCGTCCTACAACCTGGCCGCGGTTGCGCCTTCGCGCGACTACGAGGACGCCAGCGGCACCTTCGGCAGCATGGCGCTGATGCTCGAGCGTCTCCGTTCGTTGGCGCCGTCGGGACTTTTCGCCGACGCCACGCGCGAGGTCAACCTCGCGATGAGCGGGGTGCGCGAAGAGTTCGGTGCGTGGAAGCCGGCGCGCATCACGCCGATGGACAGCCGGCCGATTCCGCGGATCGACGGGGTGGGGCCGGCGAGCTTGTGGTCGTGCTTCGACGGGGCGTCGGTCTGGGCCGACCTCGCGACCGGCCAGGCGCACGGCCAGGCCGAGCTGCCGGCCGCGGGGAGCCTCGGGTACCTCCGCGCCGACACGCTGGGCGTCTTCGAAGCCACCGACGCGGTGTCGCTGGCCGACGCGATGACGGCCGCGGCGCCCGGCTGCAACAAGGACGCGGCCTCGGGTGAGCCCGCCGCCGTCTACGCGTGGACGAAGATGGGGCCGGCCATGGCCGACCGGCCCGCGCGGGTCGAGGCGATGCTGACGGTGGCGTGTGGTCGAATCGAGGTGCGTGAAGGCAGTGACCGGGTGTCCGTCGCGCAGCTGTTGGTGTACGACGCGGCCGGGCGTCTCACGGTGCTCGCCGGGCCGCAGTTCGCCACGCAGTTCGCGTGGCGGGGGGAGGGCGCCACGTCGGTGCTCACGGCCGGTCGCCGGGTCGGGATGTACGGTCCCGACGTGCTCATCCGGGAAGGCCGCGCGGTCGCGGGGCGGTGAGCCGGGCGCTGCGGCGGGTCGCCGGTGCCGTCGGCGGCGCGGCGGTCGTGCTCGCCCTCGCCGGGGCGGCCGTGGACGGGCCCCTCTTCCCGCGCGGCCTCGCGCCGGTCGACGTGGGGGCCGTCGCCGATCCGGACCGATGGTCCGCGACCTGTGCCGAGTGTCACGCCGCCCATGTCGACGAGTGGGCGGCGAGCCGGCACGCCGTGGCGTGGACCAACGGCATCTTCCAGCGGGAGTACCGGCGCGAGCCGCTCGACTGGTGTGTGCGTTGTCACGCGCCCCTGGCGACGGGCGGTCCATCGAGCGTGACCGGTGCCGCCGAGGAGGGGGTCAACTGTGCGGTGTGTCACTTTCGGGAAGGGCGCATGGTGTCCAGCGCCCGTGCCGAGGACTCACCCCACGACACGTGGGTGGTCGATGGCTACGCCGGCGCCGAGGCGTGCGGGGGGTGTCACGAGTTCAACTTCCCCTTCGTGGACGAAGATCACGTGGTGCGCCGGTACACCGACCACCCCATGCAACACACCCTGTCCGAGTTCCGCGCGGGGGCGCATTCCGGCCGCGAGGGAGAGTGCCTGGGTTGTCACGGCAACACGCCTGCGGGCCACCGGATGCCGGGCGGGCACGATCTCGGCGCCCTCCAACACGCGCTCACGCTCGACGTCTGTCGTAAATCAGCGCGGGCGCTCCAGTTGACGGTGCAGAACGTCGGCGCCGGTCACAACCTCCCCACCGGCGACCTGCACCGGGCGCTGCGCCTGCGCGCGTGGCGTTCGTCGGCACCCACGGCGTTGTGGGAGCACTTCTTCGGGCGCGCCTTCGGGCCGGCCCCCGACGCCGGCAAGCTCGTGGTCGTCGACACCGCCCTCCGGCCGTTGCAGGCGGTCACCCAGGCGGTCGACCCCCGCGCCCTGGCCGGGCGCGCCGACGAGGAGGTCAACGTCGAGCTCCGGTACATCTACACCGCCGACGAGATCCCCACCGACCGCAACCACCCCGGCGAGCCCACCTACGCCGTCGTCCACAGCCGCCGTGCGCGGGTGTCGGAGTTCCCACGATGCCCATGATCCCTGCCGAGACCACCCAACTCGTGGTCGTCCAGACCGCCGACTGGAGCGCCACCGCGGCCGACCTGCAGCGTTGGGTGCGCGAGCCGGGGGGCGCGTGGCGCGCCGACGGTGCCCCCACGCCGGCCGTGGTCGGAAGGTCAGGGCTCGGCTGGGGTCTGGGCCTGCACCCCGCCGGGCTCGGGGGGCCGGTCAAGGCCGAGGGGGATGGACGGGCCCCCGCAGGTCTCTTCCGCCTCGGTCCCGCCGCCGGGAAGGCGGCCGCCGCCCCGAGCGGGGCGCGGCTCCCCTACGCTCCCACCGGCGACCGCCTGTGCGTCGACGACCCCTCGTCGATTCACTACAATCGCATCGTCCCGGGTACGACCCCGAAAGACTGGACCTCCGCCGAGGTCATGTCGCGCCGGGACTGGCTCTACGACTGGCTGGTGGTCGCCGACCACAACGCCGAGCGCCGCCCGGGCGCGGGGAGCTGCATCTTCGTCCACGTGTGGCGCGCCCCCGACAAGCCGACCGTCGGCTGCACGGCCGCGTCCCCGACGGTGGTCGAGTCGCTCGTCGGCTGGCTCGACCCCGCGGCAGCGCCGCTCCTGGTGCAGCTCCCGATGGGCACCTACCGCGAGGTCGCGACGGACTGGGGCTTGCCGTAGGCGTCCGGCCCGCGACCGTCCCGAAGCGTGCCGAGGCCGGCGGCCGGCCGGCTCGGCAGAGGGCGTCAGCAGGGGGTCAGGCGTACGGCGTCGGCGATGGCGTACTTGCCAGACGTCGTCCAGCGGGAGAGCGCCACCTGGTTCCACCCGGCTGGGAACGTCCAGCTACCGAGCTTGTTCCACTGCTTACCGCCGGACTGCTGGTTCACGGTGGCGCGGCCCACTTCGCCGCCCTCCTCGTCGTAGCCGAGCCAGGTGATCGACGGGGCGCGGTCGCTCCCCGAGGTCCACCACGCCTCCACCGTGTAGCACCGGTCGGCGTCGGTCTGGAACCAGAAGCGGGCGGGGTCCGAGACCGACTCGGTCGGCGCGACCCAGTAGCCGGTGTTGTAGTAGCCACTCGCGCTGGTGCTCGACCACCACTCATCCGAGATGTCCACGAAGTAGGCCGAGGTGTCGTTCGCGCTGTTGTTGCTGTCGATGACGAAGCTCGTCGCGGTGGGGAGGCTCGAAGACCCGGAGCTGCCCGAAGACCCGGAGCCGCCCGAAGACCCGGAGCTGCCCGAAGACCCGGAGCTGCCCGAGGAGCCGGAGCCGCTCGAGGAGCCGGAGCCGCCGCACGCGACGCGCACCTGGTCCAGGTAGCTGGTCCACGGCCACCCGGTGCCCGGGTCGCTGCGGTTCCACGGCTGGAGCTGACCGTGTGACACGATGTGGTAGCTGTCGATGGGGATGCCGTGGCGTTGCGTCACGCCACAGGCGATCTCCGCCGAGCTGGCCAACAATCCGGGGTCCCACGAGGTCTGCGACGTGTACCCCGCGTGCTCGATGCCCACGGAGATCGTGTTCATCGACGTCCCGTTGATGCCACAGTCGCTGCTGGCGTTGTACGCACAGTCGTACGAGGCGCTGATGTGCCAGGCGCGGTTGTCTTCGTCGACGAGCTGGCGCACCTCGCTGCCGTCGGTGTTCACCACGTAGTGTGAGCTCACCCCCGACGACGAGTTGGCCAGCCAGCTCCAACAACCGGAGTAGCTGCCCTCGCACGCGTGGATGATGACGTAGTCGACGCCGGCGCCGCCGCGGCTGTTGTAGTTGGGCGACGCGGTCCAGATCGCGCCGGTGTCCCCGGTGCGCTGGGCGGTGCGGGCGGGGGGCGCGTAGTTGGGCGCGTCGTCGTGCCCCTCGGTGCGGTAGCCCTCGACGTCCACGCCGCGGAGCACGTGCTCGTACACTTCGTACCACACGTACTCGCGCTTCCCTTCGTCGTCGTGGATGCCGGAGTAGCGCGCCACCGTGTTGGCCCACTCGCCGAGGTCGTTGGTGTCGATGCCCTCGAGCTGCCCCCAGTACGCGAGGAGATGGGCCGCGGCGAGCACGTTGGCGGCGCGGTCGCGCTTGACGACCTCGACCTCGAGGCCGGCCAGGTTCGCGGCGTGGTCGATGACTCCCTGGCGCAGGCCCATCACGCCGTACCCGACGTCCTGGTCGGGAAACTCCGCCACGCCCTGCACGTCCTGCAGGCCCGTCTCGGCCTTGGCGATCGCCAAGAGCAGCTCCACGGGCACCCCGGTCTCCACCTCGGCGGCCAAGAACGCGTTGGCGGGCGTGGCGTCGGGCTCGGGGGTGCAGGCAGACAGCAGGAACAGCATCGGACTCCAGCGGGGACGCCCCCCTCCGCACGATGTGTGCCACGCGAGAAGTCCGCCTCCTCCCGACTTCCGACCGCGCCGGCGTGGGGGTCGGGAGGTCGGCGCCCCGGGGTGTGGGCGCCCCAGTGGGGTGCTCGTGCCCCACCCGGGCACGCGGGTCACGTCCCGTCGGCGCTGAAGTGCTGGTAGTCCTTCGCCGACCCCCAGCTCCCGCCCCACCGCCACCCCCGATCGGTGAACGCACGAACGGCGGTACTTTCACGCAAGAACATTCCGACTTTCTTGTCCATTCGGTCCGCCCACGGTCGAGCCGCCGCCGGCTCCACGCGCTCCCCCTTCACCCACGGGTTCCAGAGCGGGTTCAGGTCCACCGCCGTCCCGTAGCTGTGGCGCGACCACCCGCCACCGCCGGTCTTCGGGCGACAGTTGAACCCCGAGGAGTTGTTCGCCTCCATGCTCCGGGTGTCGTCGCCGCCGTAGGCCTCGATCGGCTCCATGCGGGCGATGGGGAAGTCCAGCTCCCACAGGGTGTGCAGCGCCCCCTCGACGACCTCTGCGGCGGACCGGTGCACCACGATGGCGCCTTCGCCTCCGGAGCCGTCGGGAGAGGCCAACGCCACCTCCACGCGCACGAGGTCACCGAGGGCCACCGGGCACCCCGGCCGCCACACGACTCCGGTCATCGCGGCGACCTCCTCGGTCGTGAGCTCCCGCACCGCGCTGTGCCAGCTCCGCGCTGGCGTGGCCGCCAAGGCGCCGGCCACCAGGAGCGCCCATCCCACGCTCACCCGCCCGCGAAGATGTAGACGGTGCCGTAGTCGACGTACCCCTCCTTGTCGCCGAGCGTGCACCCCATCAGGATCTCGGCGGCGCCGTCGGCGTCGAGGTCGCCGAGGGCGACCGAGGCACCACAGTAGTCGCTCGCGGCGTTGCCGAGGAACCGGGCGTCGTAGTCGCTGCTCGAGCCGAGGTCGTAGCTGCCCGCCAACGGCCCGTAGATGAGCCACGCCGCACCCGCGGCGCTCGCCGTGCCGTTGTCCCATCCGTTGGCCCCGACGAGCAGGTCGAGCTCCCCGTCCCCGTCGACGTCGCCCACCGCGGGTGCGGTGATGCCCAGGTAGTCCGAGGCGTTGTGGCCGACGACCTTGATCTCGTAGTCGGTGGAGTCGTTGTCCTTCGAAGCACCGTCGGTGTTCACGTCTTCGAACACGAACACCACGCCCGCGTCGGTTCCTCCGTCGTCGTCGTAGGGGGCGGTCACGAGCATGTCCTCTTGCCCGTCGCCGTCGAAGTCGCCCGGGGCCTGCACGTGGTAGCCGAAGTAGTCGTTGGCGGAGGCGCCCGTGATCTTCACCTGGGCGCCGCTCAGGTCGAAGGTGGCGGTCACCGGAGCTTCGACCACGTAGGCCGCTCCGGCCGACGAGCCCGAGGTGTCGTCGCCGAAGGCGCCCACGAAGATGTCGTCGTACCCGTCGCCGTTGGGGTCGTTCCCTTCGTGGCCGCCCAGGCCGTGGCCGGCGTAGTCGTAGCTGTCTTCGCCGTTGATGGTGTAGAGCGACGACAGGCCCGAGCTGCCGTACCCGTAGATGTAGATCGCGCCCTGGTCCGACGACGCGTCCCAGTCGGCGACGCCGATCTCGTTGTTGCCGCTGGTCGTGTTTTCGTCACCCAGGCCCGAGACCGGGCCGGTCGCGCTCAGTGAGTCGTACAGGTAGGTCGACGAAGAGTAGGAGAACGTGCCGCTCACGTCTTCGCCTTCGTAGATGAGGACGCTCTCGCTCGCGGTGTTGTGCATCACGGCCAGCTCGTCCTTGCCGTCGCCGTCGAAGTCTTCCAGCTCCCACAGGGCGTCCGGCAGGGAGTAGCTGGAGGTGGTGTGGCCGTACACCCGCGCCACGTCGTTGGTCGTCGCCACTGCGGTGCCGCTGGGGAAGCCGTCGTACACGTAGAACGAGCCGTAGTAGCTGCTGGAGTACATGTTTCCCTCCGCGCCCACCACGAAGTTGTCATACCCGTCGCCGTCGAGGTCCAGCCCCGACAGGAGCTGGCCGCCGAAGTAGTCGTTGGTGGCTTCGCCGTAGATCATCGCGTCGGCGTCGGTGGTGCCCGTCGAGGCGTACTCCGCTTCGTAGTCGCCGCTGTAGGCGCTGCTCACGCACCCTTCGTCGGTGCTCGTGTCGCAGTCGTCGTCGATGCTGTTGCTACAGATCTCGGTCGCCGCGGGGCTCACCGCGCTGGTGCTGTCGTCGCAGTCGGTGCTGCTGCTCGCGTACCCGGCGGGGGCGTCGCAGTAGCTCGCGCCGGCGGTGCTCGACCCGTACCCGTCCCCGTCGGTATCGGCATACACCGTGGTCTTTCCCGTTGCGCTGGCGTCATCGTCGTCGGCAACCCCATCGCAGTCTTCGTCGGCGTCGGCGGCGTCGCACACCTCGCTGCCGGCCGGGCTGATGCTGGACGAGGCGTCGTCACAGTCGTCATTGGCGCTGGTCACGCCGCTCACGTCGTAGTTGCCACTCGCCGTGCAGGTGCACTGGGTGGTCGCCAACAGGCCGTATCCGTCGTTGTCGCCGTCGTAGTACCAGGTGGTGCAGCCCGTGGCGCCGGGGTCGTTGGTCGAACCGTCGCAGTCGTCGTCGGCGGGGGTGCTGCAGCTCTCGGTGGCCGCCGGGCTCACCGCGCTCGTCGAGTCGTCGCAGTCGTCGCCGGCGGTCACCGAACCGGACACGGTGGCGTCGCCGTAGCCGTCCCCGTCGGCGTCGGTCATGCACGCCGTGGCGCTGTCCGAGGCCGCGGCGCCGGGGAACGTGTCGGCATCGGTGTCGTCGCAGTCGGTGCTCGTCGCCACGTAGCCCGACGCCGCGTCGCACCGGCTGGCCGAGCTGCTGCCTCCGTAGCCGTCGCCGTCCGCGTCCCGGTAGGTGGTCGTCTTTCCGCCCGACGCCACCGAAGCATCGTCGTCGTCGGCGTCGCCGTCGCTGTCTTCGTCGGTGTCCGCCGCGTCGCACACCTCGACTTCGCCGGTGTTGTCGTCGGCGTCGGTGTCGTCGCAGTCGGAGTCGTCGGCCACGTGGTCGGTCGGCTGCTCGCACGCCCGATCCAGGCTCGCCGCGTCGCCGTAACCGTCGCCGTCGGCGTCGGCGTACCACGACTCCAGGCCCGCGGTGTCGCTGTCGTCGTCGTCGCTCAGCCCGTCGCAGTCTTCGTCCTTGTCGGCGGCGTCGCACACCTCGGCCTCGCCGGGGTTGCGCTCGTCGTCGGTGTCGTCGCAGTCGGTGCCGTCGGCCACGTAGTTGGCGGGCGCTTCGCACTGGTCCACCGAGCGGCTGGTGTCGCCGTAGGTGTCGCCGTCGGCGTCGCGGTACCAGGTGAGCCACGAGCCAGCGTCCACCGAGGGGTCGTCGTCCTCGGTCAGGCCGTCGCAGTCTTCGTCGGCGTCGTACGCGTCACACACCTCGGTGGCGCCGGGGTTCACGGTGGAGTCGTAGTCGTCGCAATCCCCGGTGAGGGCGGCGTAGCCCGTGGGTTCTTCGCACTGCACCAGGCTGGTGCCGGTGCCCGCGCTGTACCCGTCCCGGTCGGCGTCGCGGTACCACGTCGACATGCTGGTGGGTTCGGTGCCGGCGTCGTCGTCGTCGGCCGCACCCGAGCAGTCCTCGTCGGTGTCGGCTTCGTCGCACACCTCGGCGAACGCGGGGCTGCGGGCGGCGTCGGTGTCGTCGCAGTCTTCGCACGCGGCGGCGCCGTCGGCGTCGGCGTCGGCGTGGCCCACCGAGCCGTCGCAGTTGTAGTCCACCGGGTCGGTGCAGTCGGCCTCGGCGGCGTCGGGATGTACGGCGGCGAGGCCGTCGTCGCAATCGGTCCCGTCGGCGACGTAGCCCTCGGGAGCCTCGCACGCCTCCACCACGTCGGCCGCTTCGCCGTACCCGTCGCCGTCGTCGTCGCCGTACCAGGTGCCCAGGTCGGCCGGGTTGTCGTCGACCTCGCCGTCGCAGTCGTTGTCCACGCCGTCGCACACCTCGGGGTTGCCGGGGAAGGCGATGGCCAGGGTGTCGTCGCAGTCTTCGTCGTTGGCGACGTACCCGGTGGGGGCTTCGCACGCGGTCTCGGTGCGCGCCGGGTCGCCGAAGGTGTCGGCGTCGGCGTCGGCGAAGAACGTCGTCGCGTCGGTCGCCCCGACGTCGATGTCGCCGTCGCAGTCGTTGTCCTCCCCGTCGCACACCTCGTCGGCTTCGGGGTTGATGTCGGCGCGGGCGTCGTCGCAGTCGACCTCGGCGGTGTAGCCGTCGCTGTCGTTGTCGACGTCCTGTTTGACCACCCCGACGTCCTGGGGGCAGGCGACGAGGAACAGGGCGGGGAACAGGGCGAACAGGCGCATCGGGAACGGCTCCGCGGTCGCGGAGTGTACCTCGGGTCCGCCCCGTTCGCCGGGGTCAGCGCCCTTCGAAGATGTACACCGCGCCGCGCGTGCTGTAGCTGTCCACGTCGCCCTGGCTGCACCCGACGATCACCTCGGCCGCGCCGTCGCCCTGCAGGTCGCCGATCGCCACCGACGCCCCGCACTTGTCGCTGGCGCCATCCCCTTCGAAGCCGCCGTCGTAGTCGCCCGCGCCCAGGTCGTAGCTGCCGGAGAGCGGACCGTACAACACCCATGCCCCCCCCGCGTCGGTGCCCCCTCCGTCGTGGCTCGACGTCGAGACGAGCACGTCCACGTCGCCGTCGCCGTTGACGTCCCCCACGGCGACCGGGTGTTGCCCGAGCTGGTCCGACGCCGCCGCGCCCCAGATCACGGCTTCGTAGTCGCCGTCGTCGTTGTCCTGCCCGGTCGCGTCGGGGTCCACGTCCGCGAACAGGTAGATCGCGCCCGCGTCGGTGGCGGCGCCGTCGTCCTTGGGGGAGCCCACCAGCAGGTCGGCGAGTCCGTCGCCGTCGACGTCGCCGGGGCACAACAGCTCGGTTCCGAACGCGTCGTTGGCGTCGGCGACGATCTTCACCGCGGCGGAGGAGAGGTCGTACACGCCGCTGACGGGCGCTTCGACCACGTACGCCGCGCCCGCGTTCACGCCGCCGGAGTCGTCCCCGTAGGCGCCCACGAACAGGTCGTCCAACCCGTCGCCGTTGGCGTCGAGCCCCGGCCCGCCCGACACCGACCGGCCCGCGTAGTCGAGGACGTCTTCCCCGTTGACCGTCGCGAAGTTGGACAGCCCCGTGGTCCCCCAGGTGTACAGGTACACCGCGCCCTGGTTGCTGGTGGCCTCGCTGTGCCCGCCCGCCACCTCGTCGCCGCCGGTGGTGGCGTCGAAGTCGCCCAGCGAGGTGACCGGCCCGGTCACCGTGAAGTCGTCGTACAACCACGACGCGTTGTAGGTGCCGGTGCCCGAGAGGTCTTCGCCTTCGTACAGGTACAGGTACTCGGCGGTGCCCGACGTCCGCCGGATCGCCAGCTCGTCGTACCCGTCGCCGTCCACGTCGGGGAGGATGCGCAGGCGGTCGCCCAGGGTGTTGGTGCTGGTGGCGCCGACCACCCGCGCGAGGTCGGCGGTGTCGGCGTCGGCGACACCCGAGGGCATGCCCGAGTACACGTACACGCTGCCGAGGTTCGCGCCGTAGTTGTTCCCGTCGGCGGCCACGACCAGGTCGTCGGCGCCGTCGCCGTCCAGGTCGCCGCCCGACACCAGGACCTCGCCGAAGTCGTCGGCCATCGCTTCGCCGTACAGGATGCTGCTCGCGTCGCTGTCGCTGCTCGAGCCGGTCTCGACCGCGTAGTCGCCGCCGAACGGCAACAGCGCACAGTCTTCGTCCGTCCCACCGTCGCAGTCGTTGTCCAGGCCGTCGTCGCACACTTCGGTCAGCGCCGGGCTGGCCGACGCGGTGCTGTCGTCGCAGTCGTCGTCGTTGGTGGCGGTGTAGCTGCCCGACGACGTGCACGTACACGTCGAGGTCGTCGTCCCGTACCCGTCGGCGTCGGCGTCCACATACCAGGTCGCGCACCCCACCGCGCCCACGTCTTCGCTGCTGCCGTCGCAGTCGTCGTCGGTGGGGGTGGCACAGTCCTCGGCCGCGTCCGGGTGGGTGGCGCTGTCGGCGTCGTCGCAGTCGGTGCCTGCGGTCACCGCGCCGGTCGCGTCGGCGTCGGCCCACCCGTCCGCGTCCGCGTCCCGGGTGCAGTCGCCCGCCAGCTCGCGGCTCGCCGCGCCGGTGTACACCCACGCGTCGGTGTCGTCGCAGTCTCCGGCGACCGCCACCGCGCCCGGAGGGGCTTCGCAGGTGTCGCTCCCGGTCGTCGCGTCGCCCTGCCCGTCCCCGTCGGCGTCGGTGTACCAGGTGCTCGTCCCCAGGGGCGCGTCGTCGGCGTCGTCGGCCGCGCCGTCGCAGTCTTCGTCCACGTCCAGCGCGTCGCACAGTTCGAACGCGCCGGGGTTCACGCCGGCGTCGGTGTCGTCGCAGTCGGTGGTGTCGGTGACCCCACCCGCGGCGTCACACCCGGTCCACGCTGCTGCGGCGTCGCCGTACCCGTCCCCGTCGTCGTCGGCGTACCAGGTGCCCATGCCGCTCGGGTCCACGCTCGGGTCGGCGTCGTCGGCGCTGCCGTCGCAGTCTTCGTCGACGTCGTCGGCGTCGCACACCTCGGCGCCCGCCGGGTTCGCCTCTGCGTGCACGTCGTCGCAGTCGGTGTCGTTGCCCACGTAGCCCTCGGGGGCGTCGCACGCGCGCACGGTGCCCGCTGCGGCCCAGCCGTAGCCGTCCCCGTCGTCGTCGGCCCACCAGTCCTCCTTGGTGCCCGGGAGCGCCTCGTCCGCGTCGTCGCTCAGCCCGTCGCAGTCTTCGTCGACGTCGGCCTCGTCGCACACCTCCGGACGCTCGGGGTTGCGGTTGGCGTCGGTGTCGTCGCAGTCCTGGCACGCCGGCGAACCGTCCGCGTCGGCGTCGGCAAACCCCGTCGACCCGTCGCAGTTGTAGTCGGTCGGGTCGGTGCAGTCGGGCTCGGCGGCGCCGGGGTGGACGTCGTCGCGCCCGTCGTCGCAGTCGCCGCCCTGGGGCCGGTACCCGGCGGGAGCATCGCAAGCCAGGATCGTGTCGGCATCCTCGCCGAACCCGTCTTCGTCGTCGTCGCCGTACCACGTCGCCGCATCCCCGGCGTCCTCGTCCACGTCGGCGTCGCAGTCCTGGTCCTC
>SXOM01000238.1 GCA_005776735.1 Pseudomonadota bacterium | reverse complement strand
GGCGGCGTGGCGGGCGCTCGGGGTGCGGGTCGCAGTGGGCGCCGTTGCCGAGCCCGCGCACCGCGAGGCGATCGAAGCCCTCGCCGCCGCGCTCCCGGAGGGGCGCCTGTGGCTCAACGCGAAGAAGCCCGGGGTCCGGTACGGGCCCGCCGAGGTCGCGGCGTGGGCGGCGCTCGACCCCGACTTCGCCCTCGACGCGCGCCCGCTCCGGAGTCGGGGCGTGGCCTGCGGGGCGGGCGAGACGGGCCTGCTCGTCGACGGCGCCGGCACCCTGCGCCGCTGCGTGCTCGTGGCGGACTCGCTCGGCAACCTCTACACCGACGACCTGGACGCCGTCCTGCGCCCGCGGCCCTGCCCACGCGCCACGTGCACCTGTTGGCTCGGGTACTCGCAGCGGACCGACGTGGTTCGCACCACCGAGCGGGCTTGAGCCCGGTAGGGCGGCGCCCCGGGACCGTCCCGAAGCGCGGCGGGTCTGCCGGGCGCCGCGCGCCGCGGGGCGACGTTGCCCGGCGTGCGGACGGTCGCGCCGCGGCGCCCGACAGCCGGCGGGTCGGGGGTCCAGAGCGGCCTACCGCCCGCCGAGGAACACCCAGACGGCCCCGGCGTCCGTACCGGCGGTGTCGTCGCCGGGGACGCCGAACAGCAGGTCCGCCGCGCCGTCCCCGTTGAGGTCGCGGTCCATGGCCAGCGCGGTGCCGAGCGCGTCGTTGGCCGCGGTGCCGCTGAAGGTGGCGTCTGCGCTCGAGAGGGCCAGGCTCCCGACCCCGGGTGCGTAGAACAACCACGCTCGGCCACCGGCTGCGTCGGCCGAGCCCGGCGACCCGAGGAGCAGGTCGACGTTGCCATCGGCGTCCACGTCGCCCTGGCCGGCGCACCGGACGTCGGGCTGGTTCGAACCCGCGGAGGTGAGCACGAGATCGGCCTCGGCCGCCAGGGTGAAGCTCCCGGCGCGGAGCCCTTCGACGAGCCATGCCGCGGCTTCGTCGGTCGCGGTGAGGCTGGCCGACGCGCCCATCAGGAGGTCTTCGAGCCCGTCGCCATCGACGTCGCCGGCGCGCGCAACCCGGGTGGTGCCGCTGGTGCCTCCCGCTGCGCCCAGGGCGATGTCTTCGTCGCCGTGCTCGAGCTGCACCGTGCCGCTGGTGCCGCCGAACACCACGAACGCGGTTGTGCTGCTGCTCCGGACGCCCGCCGCGTCGCTGAGGCCGTCCCCATCGACATCGCCGACGAAGGCGGCGCTGGTTCCGGTGGTCCCGCCGTCCCAGTCGCTGCTGTTGCCGACGATGGTGAGCTCGGCGTCCCACAGCACGCCGGTTGCCAACGCTGCTCCGCTCACGACGTGCATCGTGCCGCCGTCGCCGGTGCACGAGCGGAGGTGCTCCTGGCAACACCACTCGAAATCCGCCGTCGCCGGGGCCGAGATCAGCAGGTCGGCGATGCCGTCACCCGTGAAGTCTTCGCCTCCGGAGACCGCCTGGCCCGCGAGGTCGTCGGCCGCCTCGGCGTAGAGCAGGGCGAGGTTGGACGCCGCAGACAGCGTGCCCGTAGACGCTCCGCTGATGGCGTAGGCGGCGCCACCGTCCGCCGAGCCCGACCCGGTGGAGGACACCGAACCCGATGGATAATGACAGACCAACGAGGTGGACCCGCCGGCCCCGTACGGGGCGCCGAGCACGAGGTCCGGCACGCCGTCGGCGTCGAGGTCCCCGCCCCCGGCCACCGCGGCGCCGAGGGTGTCGTCCGCGGCCAGCCCGACCACCTCCAGCGTGGCGCTGCCGAGCGTGCTGCTCGGGGAGAGGGCGGTCAGCAGGTAGCCCGACCCGGCGTCGACCGCGGCCTGGTCGCTGTACGGGGCGCCGACGAGCACCTCGCCGAGGCCGTCGCCGTCGATGTCCTCGACGCTCACGACGGCGCTGCCCGCGGCGTCCCCCGGGGCCTCGCCGTAGAGCACCAACCACGCGTCGGCGACCCCGAGGGCGCCGCTCGGCGCGCACCCGTCGTCAGGCACCCCGTCGCAGTCGTCGTCGACGACGTCGCCGCACACCTCGGATGCCGCCGGGTTGATCGCGGCGTCGGTGTCGTCGCAGTCGGCGTCGTCGGCCAGGCTCCCGGCGGGCGCGGTGCAGGACGGCGCGCCGGCGAGGGGGTCCCCATAGCCGTCCAGGTCGGTGTCCTCGTACCAGGTCGGCGCGTCCACCGCGTCGTCCTCGTCGGTGTCGCCGTCGCAGTCGTCGTCCGCGGTGTTGCACCGCTCGGTACCGGCCGGGCTGACGCCGCTGTCGCCGTCGTCGCAGTCGGTGAGGTCGGCGACGTGACCCGCAGGAGCGGCACACGCCGCGTACGGAGCGGCCGCGTCGCCGTAGCCGTCGCCGTCGTCGTCGGCGTACCAGGTGGGCGCGCCCACCGCGTCGTCTTCGTCGACCTGGCCGTCGCAGTCGTCGTCCTTGTCGTCGCACGTCTCGGCCACGTCCGGAGCGGCGCCCGGGTCGAGATCGTCGCAGTCGGTCGCGTCGCCCACGTAGCCTTCGGGGGCATCGCACCCGAGCGCGGTGAGCGCAGCGCGTCCGAAGCCGTCGCCGTCGGCGTCGAGGTACCACGTCGCAGGGTCGATGCCGTCTTCGTCGATCTCGCCGTCGCAGTCGTCGTCCGTGGCGTTGCAGGACTCCTCGGCCCCCGGGTGCACGGTGGCGCTCTCGTCGTCGCAGTCGGACAGGTCCGCCACCGTGCCGACGGGCGCGGCGCAGGCCAGCTGCTCCTTCGTCGGATCTCCGTAGCTGTCGCCGTCGTCGTCCCCGTACCAGGTCAGGGCATCCGCGGACGAGTCCTCGTCGACCTCGCCGTCGCAGTCGTTGTCGCGGGTGTCGCAGCGCTCCGTCCCGTCGGGCGACACGTCGGCGTCGTCGTCGTCGCAGTCCGTCGCGTTGTCCACGTACCCGGCGCCGACCACGCAGCCGGTGCTCGGGTTGGCGACGTCGCCGTATCCGTCACCATCGAGGTCGGCGTACCAGGTGGGGGCGTTGGCTCCGCCCTCGTCCACCGTGCCGTCGCAGTCGTCGTCGACGCCGTTGCACGACTCGGGCGCGGCGGGGGAGACCGAAGGGTCGCCATCGTCGCAGTCGGTGGCGTCCTCGACGTAGCCCGCGGGCTGCTCGCATGCGGTGGTCGCGGAGCGCTCGTCGCCCGACCGGTCGGCGTCCGCGTCGCGGTACCAGGTCGCGGCGCCCGTGGCGGGGTCGTCGTCGACGCAGGCGATCCGGTCGGCGGAGCGGCAGCCGGAGAGCGTCAGGACCAGGAGGAAGGACATGCGCACCGAGGACGGAAGGGGAGTCTACATCTTCTCGGGTCCGGAGCGGGGTTGTCCGGGTGCTATGCTGCGCCCATGGTGCTCCTCGATCCCGTCGCCCTCCAGCCCGACCTCGCCGCCATCGTGTCGGCCGCTGCCGCCGACTTCGTCACGCTGCGCGGCGCGCCCGGAAAAAAGCCGAACGCCTGGGCCGGCACCGTCGTCCTGTCGGGGGCCGTCTGTACGCTGGATCCCACCACCAGCGGGGGGATCAGCGACTGGAACTACGAATGCCGGTGGAAGGCGCAGACCGAGGAGGAGGCGACGGCCACGTGGGACGCGCTCGAGACCGCCGTGCAGCTGGTCATCGACCCGACGTGGAAGGTCACCGAGGGCAGCACGGTCCCTGATGCCACCGTGGTCGCGGCGCGGCTGAGCGTGCTGCGCGACGACGGCGTGCGGGTGTCGGCGGTCCACTACCACTACTCGACGGGGCGGTCGGACGTCGTGCTCTCGGTGTGGTCGCCGCGCTGACCGGGGGCGCCGCGGTTCAGCCGTCGGCCTTCCGCGCGGCCACGAAGCTGGCGCTGCCACCCAGGCCCAGGTGGGCCCCGAGGGTGTCGAGGCTCGTGAGCGCCTGGGCGACCGGAATCCCGAGGGCGGCGTAGAGCTGCTGGAAGCGGCTGGCGGTCTGGCGCGGCAGGTCGCCCCGCTGGGTGGGCGTGCCCGCGGCGTCCCGCGCGGCGTTGCGGTGGCGGAGCCGCCCGAGCGCGGGCACAAGCCGGTGGTCGTGCAACGGCTGTAGCCAGACGTTGAAGCTCACGACGTCGAGGACATCGAAGCCCGAGGCCTCCAGACGTGTGCGCATCTGGAGCCGCGTGGGCAGGCGCTCGTGGTAGTGGCCCACGCTCGCCTGGCGCGCCGCGAAGTCGGCGGCGTCCCGCCAGCGCTGGTACCCGTCGAAGCTGCCGGCGATGTCGCGCATCGGGAGGTGGCATACGAGACGGCCGCCGGGGCGGAGGACGCGGGCCGCTTCGCGCAAGGCGGCGTCGAGATCGCCCACGTGTTCGAACACGTCGAACGCCACGACCGCCGCGAACGACGCGTCGCGGAAGGGGAGCGCTTCGGCGGTGCCGAGCACCCAGCGGGTGCCGCTGCCCCGCGCGGCGGCGAGGCGGTTGTGGGCGTCGACCCACACCGGCGACACGTCGAGGCCGTGGCCCTCGGCGCGGAAGTGCCGCTCCAACCAGGGGAGCACCCCCGAGCGGTGGCCCCCGATCTCGAGCACCCGATCGCCCGGGGTGAGCGCCAACGCACACAACAGCTCGCGTTGGTGCACCAGCGTGAGGTTGTGGGGGTGGTCGAAGTCGGTGAGCTCGCCCAGCTTGTCGTCGTAGATGCCGGCCTGCTCGGCGGTGTGCGCGTCGGCCTGGCCGGGGCGGAGGTCCCACCCGCCACCGAACGCCGGCCACCGCTTTCCGGACTCGGAGACCAGATCGCCGCCGTCGAGGCGCAGGGGCGAACGATCCACCGGGTCGGCGTAGACGCTCACTGGAGGTACCCCAGTCCCCGCAGGCGCTCCTCGATCGCGCGGTCGGTGGCCGCGTCGGCCGCGCGGGCCTCGCCCACGTAGGCCTCGGCCTCGGTCCACCGGGGGCGGAGCGGGCGCCCGGGGCGCAGGATGTCGTGCAGGATGCGCCCGTCGAGATCGTCGGGGAGGGGCGCTCCGAAGAGCGCCAGGAGCGTGGGCGTGACGTCGTTGATCGAGGTGCCTTCGTGGTGGCCCGCTGCGATGTCGGGCCCCCAGGCCAGGAAGATCCCGTCGGGTTCGTGGTTGCCGCTGGCCCAGCCGCTCGGCTCGAAGACCGCGTTCGGCACGTCGCCTTCGCTGTAGTAGAACCACACGCTGTCGTCGTGTTCGGCCACGAGCACGTCGGCGGCGAGGTCGACGTGCGGGCCGCGGTACAGCTCCTCGCGGGTGCGGACGCCCCGGATCACGACGTTGCCCTCGGGGTCGCGCATCGCGAGCAGGCGCTCACGCAGCTCGGCCACCAGGGCGGGCACCGCGCCCGGGTCGACGCTGCCTTGCCGTTCGCGCCCCCGGACGTTGAGCCGGATGGCGTTGGTGCCGTGGCAGAACGCCCGCGTCTGCGACCAGTCGATCTCGGCGGCGAACCGGGACAACGAGTCGCCGGCGCCGAGCACGGCGTCGCCGCCGAGGCGGCGCGCGGTGTCGAGCAGCTTGCGGGTGTCGACGCCGGCCCGATCGAGCACGCCGCGCACGACACGCAGGCGGTCCCGCGCCTGGCGGCCGCCTTCCTTGAACTTGAGGAAGCCCTCCTGCGCGAGCCAGGTGTTGAGGAAGACCTTGTACCGGCAGGGGCCGAACCCGTGGTCGCTGATGAAGAACACGTTGGCGCCTTCGGGGCGTCGGTCCACCATCTCGCCCACGCGCACGTCGAGGAGCCGGTAGACGTCGAGGATCTGCTCGCGGTACTTCGCGGCGAGCCCGGCGTCGTGGCGGGGGTGCTGCGGGTCGACGATGTGCCACAGGCAGTGCTGCATCCGGTCCATCTCGACCCAGACGCAGCAGAACAGGTCCCAGGGCTCGGACTCCATGAGGTGCCGCACCACCTTGCCGCGCTCCTCGATGAGGTGGCGCAGGCGCGCGAGGAACGGCACCAGGTCGGCCTCCGAGTCGCACAGGTGGGTGTCGATCTTGTAGTCGGGAGCGATCCGATCGAGGGTGGCGCGAAAGTCGGTCGGGTAGAGGAACCCGGGCGTGTCCTTGGTCGGGGTGAGCATGTCCCCGATGGCGACGCCGTTGACGGGGCGGGCGGGGAACGTGAGCGGCAGGTTGACGGTGGCGACGCGGTGCCCGCGCGCCGACAAGAGCTCGAAGATCGTGCGACTGTGCACGTGGGTGGAGTCGATGGGGCGGTACAGGTAGGTGCCCGGCACCGGCTCGGTCCAGTCGTACACGCCGTGACGCCCGGGGCCCTTGCCCGTCTGGTAGCTGGTCCACGCCGTGGCGGTCATCGGGGGGACCACGCTCCACAGGGGGCCGGACGCACCTGCAGCCTTCAAGGCCGACAGTCGGGGCATGACGCCTTCGAGCGCGAGGCGATCGAGCAGCTTCCAGGTGGCGCCGTCCAGGCCGATCACCACGGCGCGCGAGGACGGGGCGGCGGGTCGGGACAGGGGCACCTCCGGACCGGCTGCCTAGCCGATGGCGCGACCCGGCGCCGCTCCTTATGCGCTACGTTGACCCACCGTCGGAGTCCGCGTGTCCTCGAGCCCGAGCCGTCCCCACCGTCCGCGCCGCTCGATGCGCGACGACTCGGCCGACGTCAGCCTCAGCGAGATCCTCCACCTCCGCGACTACTGGCGTACCGTCCGCAAGCGCCTGTGGACGTTGGTGAGCGCGTTCTTCCTGATCGTCGGCAGCGTCACCGTGGTCACGTTGTTGACCCCCCCGGTCTACAAGGCCAGCGCCTCGTTGCAGGTCAACGCCGAACCACGCACCTACGGCAGCATCGATTTCATCGGGCAGAGCGGCTCCGGGCAGTACCTCACCGACCAGGAGTACTACACCACCCAGCACAAGAAGCTCCGCAGCCGGGTGCAGGCCCGCGCGGTGTACGACCGGCTGGGCCTGGCCGAGCACGAGTCGTACCGCGACCTGGAGAACCCGGTCGAGGTGCTCTTGGAGCAGGTGTCGATCGAGCCGGTGCCGAAGTCGCGGCTGGTGTGGGTGTACTGCAAGGCCCGCACCGCCGAGCTCGCGGAGCGCATCTGCGCCTCGTGGACCGAGGTGTTCGTCGAGCGGAACCTCGAGGAGATCAACCGCGGCATGCTCGACGGCCTGGCATGGTTGCGCACCGAGACCACCAAGGCCGAGACCGAATGGCGCGGCGCCGAGGCCTCGCTCCTGGAGTTCCGCCGCCTCCACAACCAGATCGTGCTCGACACCGAAGAGAAGGGCCACGTCGCGAGCCAGCAGATCGAGCAGCTCGCCAGCGACAAGGCCAAGGCCGAGTCGGAGCTCGCTTCCCGCGAGGCCGACTACGCCGCGCTCGACGCGGCGCTGCGGGGGCTGAAGGACCCCATCGCCATCGCCGCGCTCATCGACGCGGGCTCGCTCGCGGAGTCCTACGAGGACGACGTGCGCGTGCTCGACGGGCTCAAGACCACGCTCGGCGACCGGCACCCGAAGGTGGTCGAGCAGGTGAGCCAGCTCGAGCGGGTGCAGGGTCAGATCAAGGCCAAGGCCGAAGGCGAGCTCGGCCGCCGCCGCGCGCTGCGCGACGGTGCGGGGCGCGCGGTCAAGGAGATCGAGGCCCGGATCTCGTCCATCACCGGCGCTGCCCTGGCCAGCGACGGCCCGCAGGCCGAGTACAGCGTGCTCCGGCGCACCGTCGAGGCCAAGCGCGACACCTACGAGCAGCTCCTCGCCAAGCAGCAGGAGATGGCGGTCACCGCCTCGCTCAAGGAGAACAACATCTCGGTGATCGACCCCGCCGAGGCGGAGCGGGAGCCGGTCGAGCCCAACTACACGCGCAACATCGCGATCGCGATCGCGATGGGCCTGCTCACCGGCGTGTCGTTGGCGTTGTTCTTCGACTACATGGACACGACCATCAAGACGCGCGAGGAGGTCGAGGCCCTCGGGGTCGACTTCCTGGGCATCATCCCCAGCGTCCCCGGCCTGGCCGGCGAGGGCTGGGAGATGGCGCGTGAGCGGTATCTCTACAGCTACAAGTACCCGAAGTCGGCGTTCGCCGAGTTCGTGCGCAACATCCGCACCACGGTCAACTTCAGCGCCCGCGCCGACGGAAAGCCCCCACGGCGGCTGCTCATCACCTCCGCCGGACCGCGCGAGGGCAAGACCACCTCGAGCATCAACCTCGGCATCAGCTTCGCGGCCACGGGGCGCCGGGTGTGCCTGGTCGACGCCGACCTGCGCCGGCCGTCGTTGCACCACGCGTTCGGGATCGACAACGAGCACGGCTTCTCCACGTTCATCAACGGAAAGAGCGAGCTGGAGCAGGTGATCCAGCCCACGCCGCAGGAGGGCCTCTTCCTCCTGCCGTCCGGGCCGCGGCCCTCCAACCCGGCCGAGCTGCTCGGGTCCGACGCGTGCCACCGCGCGCTCGACAAGCTCAACGAGAACTTCGACCTCGTGATCATCGACTCGCCGCCGGTGGTCGCGGTGACCGACGCGGTCGTGCTCTCGAGCCAGGTCGACGGCGTCATCATCGTGATCAAGAGCTTCAAGGTGGCGCGCGACCTGGTGCTCCAGGCCAAGCGACAGCTCACCGACGTCGAAGCGCGCCTCATCGGCGTGGTGCTCAACGACTTCGACATCCAGCGGAAGTCGTACGGGTATTACTACTATTACACCTACTACGGCGCCGAGCGGGAGGACGTCGCGAAGGTCAGGCGCAAGGAGGCGGAGTGAACCATCGCGACCTGGTCCCGGCCGCGCTCGCCCTGGCGGCGGTCGCGCTCGCGGCCGGCCTGGAGGGGGGCACGGAGCACCGCATGGGCGCGATCGCGGGGCTCGTGGTGGCGGCGGCGGGGGCGGCGGTGGTGCTCCGCGGGCCGCTGCCGCGGGTGGAGGGCGCGGCGCGCCTCGGGGGGCTCCTGGTCCTCGGGGTCGCGCTCTTCCAGGTCGTGCCGCTCCCGATGGCGGTGCACCGGGTCCTGGCGGCGGGCCAGTCGGCGCGGCTCGACCGGATGGCGGGCGAGGTCCCGCTCACCACCGCCGAATGGCTCGCGGCGCTGACCCGCTACGACGTCGAGGTCCTCTTCGGCGGCACCGCCCCCTGGTCGGGCGACGTCCTCGCCGGCGCGAGCGTCACCGGCCTCCGCGCGGCCGCGCTCTCGGGCGAAGCGTGGGCGTGGCAGGCGGGCTTGTGGCTCGCCGCCGCGGTCCTGGTGGTGGTCGGGTGGCGCATCGCGAAGTCGCCGCCCGCGCTCTTGACCGTGCTCCTGGGCCTGGTGGCGTTCGCCATCGGCGAAGCGCTCTTCGGATTTGCCAACCGCAACGGTCCGTCCACCGGGATCGGCGTGAAGGTCGACTACCTCGGGTCGGCGACCGGCACGTTCATCAACCGGGGGCACTTCGCGGCGATGCTCAACCTCGGGCTCGGGGCGGCGTGGGCGTTGTCCGCGTCGCTGTTCCCGCTCTTGCCGGAGGAGGTGCGGCGCCACGCGGCGCGCAAGCGGCGCAGCTCGCAGCCGCCGGGCGTGCTCGACGGCAGCGGCGACAAGCTGCCGCGCCTGGCGCTCATCGCGTTCGCGAGCGCCACCCTCTTCGTCGGGCTCGTCGCCAGCAACTCGCGCGGACCGCTGGTCGGCCTGGTCCTGGCCGGGCTCGCGGTCGGGGCGTGGACCCGCTTCCGGCGCGACGAGACCGTGCACCTGGGGCTCGGCGTGGCGGCGCCCGCGGTCGGGGTGCTCCTCGCGGCGCTCGCGCTCGGGCCCCGCGGTGCGCTCGGGCGGTTCGCCACCGTGCTGACCGACGACGTCAGCGTCACCTCGCGGCTGGAGCTGTGGGGGGACTCGTGGTCCGCGTGGCGCGACGCGCCCATCTTCGGGGCCGGCCTCGGGGCGTGGTCGTTGGCCTTCGGGCCCCACCAGTCCCGTCCGCACCTCTACGATCCGCGCCACGCCCACTCCGAGCCGATCGAGCTGCTCGTGGAGCTCGGCGCCGTCGGCCTGTGCGGGGTGCTGCTCCTCGGCTTCGGGTTCGTCCGGACCGCGCTGCGCCGCCTCGACGTGGTCAACCACGACCTCGGCGCGTCGGCGGCGGTCGGCGGGCTCGTGGCGCTCACCGCGCTCGCGCTCCAGTCCATCGCCGACTTCCCGCTGCGGACCCCGGGCGTCCTCTTTCCCGCCGCGCTGGTCGTGGGCGTGGTGCTCGGGGGGCTCGGCGCCGGCGCCGAAGGCGGCCGCCGCGTGGGGTGGGCGGGGGCCGTGCTCGGGGTGGTCGGCCTCCTCGGCTTCGCGGGCGCGCTCGACCTCGGCCGGGACGGCGCACGGCGGGAGCGGCTCTCCGAGCAGGCGGCGGTGTTGCAGCTCGGCGTGCCCGACACGATCGAAGCGGCGCGTGCGCAGATGGGCGCTGCGTGCGCGGCGGCGCAGCGCAGCCCCTTCGACACCTGGGGTCAGCTCGCGTGCGGCCTGGCGGCCTCGCGCGTGGCGGCGGCCGAGGGCACCGCCGACGAGGCCCTCGTGGCCGACATCGCGGTGGCGCGGGCGCTCGCGCTCCACCCCCGCGACCCCCGCGCCCGGTTGCAGGCCGCCGCGATCTGGACGGCGCTCGGCGAGCCGACGCTCCTCCCCAACGCCTTCGCCGAGCGGGCCACCCAGGCGTTGATGGCGGCGGTCGCCGACGACGGGTGGCGGGCCGAAGCCGCGTTCGCCCTCGCGCGGCAGCTCCCCGCGGCGTCGGCCGACCGCATCGGCGCCGGCGCTTCCCACGAGCCGGTGTCGCGCTCGCGGACGCTCTACCAGTACGGCCTCCTGTTGGAGGAGCGGCGGGAGCACGAGCGCGCCCGGGCCGTGCTCGAGGAGGCGGCGACGGTGGATCCGCAGTTCGGCCCGCCGGCGTTCCGGGCCGGCCTGCTCGCACGCCGCCGCGGCGACGACGAAGCCGCCCGGAGCTGGGCCCACGGCTTCCTGGCCGCCCGCAACCGGCCGGTGGCGATGGAGGGGTGGACCTACGTCTTGTTGGGCGAGCACGACGCGGCCGAGGTGCGCTTCCGCCGCGCATTGGCCACCGATCCGAAGAACCGGTGGGCGTGGGAGGGCGTGGCGGCGGTAGAGCGGGCACGTGGCGCGGTCGGCGCCGAGTGCGAAGCGTGGAGCCGCGTTCTCGCCCTCACGCCCTCGCACACGCCCGCCCGCACGCGCGCCGCCGAGCTGGGGTGCGTGGCCCCGCGCTGAGCGTACGCGCTACGCTGCGGCATGGACTTCACCTGCCTCACGCCCGACGCGCTCGACGCGGTGGCCGACCCTCTGCGTCCGGTCGTCGAGGAGCGGCTCCGCGTCGCGCCGCCGGGTCTCGGTGTCGACCCGGGGCACCCGGGCCCCCCCGAGGAGCGGGTGATCTACGGCACCCCCTACGCCAACCACGTCGAGACCGAACACTTCACGATCAACTGGGAGCGCGGCCTCGCCTACGGCGGCGGCGCCGAGCGTGCGGGCGAAGCGCTCGAAGCGGCGTGGACCTACTTCGTCGACGAAGCGGGGTGGACCCCGCCGGTGAGCAGCGACCGCTACTACCTGTGGGTGCTCCTCGTCGACGACCTCGACGGCACCGGGCTGACCACCGAGTACTACACCGAGGAGTACCCCGAGGGGTACCCGGTGATCTTCCTCAACGGATCGTGGGCGCCGGACGAGCCGTTCTGGGAGTCCCTCACGATCCACGAGTTCCACCACACGCTGCAGTACGCGGTCCGCGACTACGACGGCGAAGGCGCGGTCGAGTCCTGGTATTGGGAGGCCAGCGCCACGTGGGCCGCGTCCCTCGTGGTGCCCGACTCGGCGGCGGTCGACTACATCGCGCCCTGGTACGGCGATCAGGCCGATTTCGCCTACCTCAGCACCGAAGGCAGCCACCAGTACGGCATGTACGTGTTCAACGCGTGGTTGGACACCGACGGGGTCGGGCCCGGCACCATGCAGGCCGCCTGGGACGCCGGCGCCGTCGACCAGGACGCGGACTGGCGCACGCTGCTCGAGCGCGCCAGCGGCGTGCCTGCGGCCACGTTGTGGTCCGGGTTCGCGGGCGCCTACGGCAACGACACCTACGGGCGCAGCGCGGCCTGGCAGGACCCCGTCGTGGTCGAGATCCAGGCCGGCGGCAGCTGGTCGGGCAGCGCCGACGAGCTCGGCACGGTCTACTACCGCGCCACCGAGCCGCTCGTCGCCGAGGGGCACTGGACGCACGGGAGCGACCCCTCCGCGGCCACGGGCTCCGGTCCGTTCGGCATCGCCGACGGCCCGTGGACGCTCGCGGCCGGCGACACGCTGGCCCTGACGACGACCACCGGGACCCTCTGCGGCTGGTCGCTCACCACGACCTCGCTGGACGGCGACACCGGCGACACGGGCGAGCCCGAGGACAGCGGCGACACCGGGCGGGCGGACGATTCCGAAGCCGGCGAGGGAGAGCCCCAGGCGTGCGCGTGTGACCGCACCGGTGGCGGCGGGCTGGCGACGTCGGTGTGGGTGGCGGGGTGGGTGTGGGCGCAATCGCGCCGACGGTGGCCCGGTGGAGCGCCCCATGCGCAACGCCCGTCACCGCCCGCTGCCGGCACCTGAAGGCTGCGCACCGCGCGCCGGCCTCGGCCGCTCGGCACGCCCGGTCGCGGCGCGGGGCCCTCGGCCTGCGTCGGAACTGCACCGCGCGTCGGAGATGGGGTGGATAAGCTGCGTGTGCCCCGGAGCATGTTCATGCTGTTCCTCCCGTTCGTCCTTGCTTGCGCGACCACCCCCGAAGGCGACACGTCGCCGAGCGGGGGAACGGGCGACCCTGGGGTCGAGGACAGCGAGGCGCCGATCCTCACCTGGACCGCTCCGCTCGACGGCACCACGGTCTCGGGGGTGGTGCCGCTCGCGGTCGAGGCCACCGACGACATCGGGGTCACCACGGTCGCGGTCACGCTCGACGGGGTCGACTTCGCGACGTGGAGCGCGGCGCCGTGGGGCGCGGACTGGGACACGACCGCGCTGCCCAACGGCGAACACGACCTCGAGGCCGTCGCGACCGACGCCGCGGGCAAGTCCACCCGCGCGCGGACGCGCGTCACGGTCCACAACGGCGACCCCGACCCCGGCGTGGCCACCTTCCTGAGCCCCGTCGCGGGCGCCACCCTGTGTGGGAGTGTTCCCATCGAGGCGTTCACCCGCGTCGCGACCACCTCGGTGACCCTCTACATCGACGGCGACGAGAAGACGCCCGACGCCACCCCGCCCTACTACTGGACCTGGGACACCACCGGCCGCGCCGACGGCGACCATGTCCTCGGGGTGGTGGCCACGCTCGCCGACGGGAGCCTCGTCGCCGACCGCATCGACGTGGTGATCGACAACTCCCGCAAGAACTGCGACGGCCTCCCCACGCTGCGCATCACCGAGCCCGACCCGGGCACACTGCTCGGCGACACGCTCCAGGTCGAGGTGGAGTCCGAGAGCACCGACCTCGCCACCGTGGTGCTCGACCTCGACGGGGTCGAGCTCGCCGAGTGGGCCGCCGCGCCCTACACCGGCGACTTCGAGCTGGACGACGTGGTGGAGGGGGCGCACGTCCTCGGGGCCGTCGCGACCGACGTCAAGGGGCAGAGCACGCGCACCCAGAACCTCGTCTACGTCGACAGCGTCGCCCCGTACGCGCGCATCACCGCCCCCGCCTACGACGAGATCGTGGGCGGCGACGTCACCATCCAGGCCGAGGCCACCGACTCCACCGGCGTCGCGAGCGTGTCGATGTGGGTCGACGGGCGCCGGCTCGCGGTGCTCTCCACCCCGCCGTGGGAGTGGACGTGGGACAGCTCCGGCGCGTTCGGGGAGGTCGAGCTCGAGCTGGAGGTGGTCGATCTCGCCGGCCTCACCGCCAGCGACTCCACCCGGATCATCGTGGACAACGTGCCCGACGTGCACTCGTACGAGCCGGCGGACGGCGACACGGTCTCGGGGTGGGTCCCGCTGTACGCGACGGCATCGGACGACGAGCGGGTCGACCACCTGGCGTGGTGGGTGGGCGGGGTCGAGGTCGCCGCCGACACCACCCAGCCGTTCCGCGGCACCTGGGACACCTGCGCGGTCGCCGCGGGGGCGTGGTCGATGGAGGTGGTGGCCACCGACAGCCGCGGCCAGGCCGCGACCGAGGTGCTCGCGCTCACCGTCGAGCAGCCGCAGACCATCGTGCACGACACGCCCTCGGGCGTGCTCGATCCGACCCAGGCCCTGCGGAGCTGGGTCACCGACGACGAGACCACGACCGAGGTGGTGTGGTACCTCGACGGGGTCGAGGTCGCGCGGGCGAGCAGCGGCACGGCCGACCCGGCGTGTCCGGCCGACTGTGTGGACCTGTGCGCGGTCTTCGAGTCGGAGCTCGACGCCTCCGAGGTCGACGACGGTGCGCACGTGCTCACGATCGAGGCGACCAACGCGGTGGGGGACACGACCGCGCTCGACGTCGACGTCGAGGTGGACCGCGACCTGGACGACGACGCGGTCGCGGCCGAAGCGTGGGGCGGTCGCGACTGCGACGACACCGACGCGAGCGTGTCGCCCGACGTCGCCGAGCGCTGCGACGGGGTCGACCAGGACTGCGACGGCGAGGCCGACGAAGACTTCGACGCCGACCTCGACGGGTACTACGACGCCGACGGGTGCGTGGCGGGCGACGACTGCGACGACGCCGACGACGAGATCAGCCCCGCCGCCACCGAGGTGTGCGACGGCGTGGACAACGACTGCGACGGGGCGGTCGACCTGTCCGGGCCGGCCACCGAGGACGACGGCACGCTGGCGACGGGGACGCTCACCGGCACGATGACCGCGCAGCTCTGGGGCGACGTGGTCACCGCCGACCGTGACGTCACGCTCGAGTCGTTCGAGGTCCAGCTCGACCCCGGCGGGTCGGCCGGGTGGTTTGCGGTGTACGAGGCGGACTCCACCACCGGAACGTACACGCTGGTCGACGGCAACAGCCGGTCGTTGGCCACCGCGGTCGGCTGGTACAGCTCGGGCACGCTCGACGTGCAGCTGACCGCGGGCAAGTCCTACCTGCTCGCCGTGAGCTCCGCGGGGTCGCTCGGCGTCCTCTACGAGCGGGGGCCCACGCTGGCGTCGACGGCCGAGGTCACGCCGGTCGGGTGGCTCAAGCACACCGCCGCCGCCGAGCCGACCACGCTCGACGACGACCCGTCCACCGCCTCGTTGTTCGGCGTCCGGGTGGCGGTGTCCTGGACCGAAGACACCGACCTCGATGACGACGGGGACGGCGAGACCGACTTCTGCGGCGACTGCGACGACGCCGACGCGACACGCGCCGGCAGCCTCGCCGAGTCCTGCGACGGGGTCGACAACGACTGCGACGGAGCGGTGCCCGCCGACGAGGCCGACGCCGACGCCGACGGCGACCGCCTGTGCGACGACGATTGCGACGACGCCGACCCGGACCGGTCCGCCTCGGCGTGGGAGTCCTGCGACGGGGTGGACAACGACTGCGACGGCATCGTCGGCGCCGACGAGCTCGACGCCGATGGTGACGGCGTGGCGGCGTGTGTCGACTCCTCCGGGGTCGCCGACTGCGACGACAGCGATGCGAGCACGCTCACCGCCACGTTCTACGTCGACACCGACGGCGACGGATACGGCGACACCGCGACCGCCAGCACCACTTGCCCGCCGGCCGCGGGCGCGGTGCGGGTCGGCGGCGACTGCGACGACGGCGACGCCACGGCCTCGCCCGGCACGGCCGAGGTGTGCAACGGCGCGGACGACGACTGCGACGGCAGCGTCGACGAGGGCTTCGACGCCGACGGCGACGGGGTCGGCTCGTGCGCCGACTGCGACGACACCGACGCCAGCATCAGCCCCGCCCTCTCGGAGGTGTGCGGCGACGCCATCGACGAGGACTGCGACGGGGTGGCGTTGGGCTGCCGGTACCAAGGCGAGGGGGCGGTGACCGACGCCGCCTACTACCTGCTCGGCGAGACCACCAGCTCGATGCTCGGCAGCGCGCTGGCCGGCGGCGACAGCGACGGCGACGGGGACCTCGAGCTCGCCATCGGCGCGTACGCGTCGAGCGCGGGTCCGAGCTCCGGTGGGGCGGTCTACGTCGTGGAGACTCCGCTGACGGGCGACGTCGCGCTCGGCACCGGCACG
>SXOM01000237.1 GCA_005776735.1 Pseudomonadota bacterium | reverse complement strand
GAAATGAAGCTCCTGACCGAAGACCACTCGATGGTCCATGAATTGATCCGCACCGGAGCGCTTCTTCCCGAAGAAGCGGAGCGAAGCCCGTACCGAAACGTGATCACCAGCCGCGCGGCGCCGGGCGGCACCGGCCGCCTTCGGGACGGTCGCGCGGCGCCGCCCCCAACTCCGGGAACCTCCGGCATACTCGTGCGTGTGAGCCCGCAGATGAACCCGGCCCAGCTCATCGCCGAACATGGCCCGCTCGTGTGGAGCCTGTGTCGCCGCCTCGATCCTTCGCCCGAAGACGCGTACCAGGAAATCTGGGAGAAGGCGCTCGGGGCCTCGTTCGACCCGGCCGGGACCGCGCGGTACTCCACCTGGCTCTCGACCCTGGCGCATCGGCACCTCGTCGATCGGTTCCGGCGCCGCCGGGTGCGCGCCGCCGAGGAGCTCGTGGACGAGCCCGCCGACGACCGCCCGCCGCCGGACGAAGCCCTGCGGCTGCAGACGGACCTCGTGCGCCTGGAGCGGGCGCTGGCGACCCTCGGCGAAGACCACCGCCGCGTCGTGGTCCTGCACCACCTCCACGGCCTGCCCCTGGACACCATCGCCGCCAACGAGGGCCTGCCCGTCGGCACCATCAAGTCGCGCCTGCACCGGGCGCGCGCCCAGCTCGTGGAGCAACTCGCATGAACGACGACCTCTCGCGCCTCTTGTCGGGCGAGCTCCCTCCCGACGAGGCCGCCGCCCTGCGCGCCCGCATCGCCGCGGACCCCGCGCTCGCGGCCCAGTGGCGGCGGATGATGGCGCTGCCGGCGGCGCTCGCCGCGTTGCCCATGCCGGCCCCGCCCCCTGCGCTCGATCGGGCGGTGCTCGCCGCGCCCGCTCCGCCGGCGGCGGTGGGCCGACCCGAGCCGGCATGGCGACGGTGGGGAGCGGCCGTGGCGGCGCTGGCCGCCGGCCTCCTCGTGGCGTCGCTGCTGCCCTCCCCTCGGCCCGAGGTGCGCGTCGCGACCGGCTCGCAGGTGGTGGACGGACGCGTGGTGCTCCTGGCCGGCGACGTGCCGGTGGAGGTGGACGGGAAATTGTGGGTGCGCGTGGAACCGCCGCGCGGGGCCGTGCGTGGAGGACAGGCGGAGATCCCGACCATGGACAAGTCCCACTTCCTCGCCGCCCTCGCCGGTTCGACCGTCACCTTCCTCCTGGTGGAGGGCACCGCCACCGCGTTCCCGGCCGACGGCGCGCCGGTCGCCCTGGAGCCGGGCCAGCAGCAACGGCTCGGGCCCGACGCCGCCGCGGCAGGGGCCGATCCGGCGGTTGCGGCGCGGGCCTCGGACCGCGAGGCGGCGCTGGCGAAGGAGCTCGCGCTGCTGCGGCTGGAGCACGCGATCACCGCCGGGCAGCTCCGTGCGCTCGGCGGCGCGCCGGCCGAGTGGCCCGCCGACGTCCCCGCGCCGTACCGCCCCGCCGCGGTCGGGAAGTTCGTGCACGAGCGGGCGTCCGGGCTCGCGGACACCACGGTCGTCGCGGTGGACTGCGACGAGTACCCGTGCATCGCGATCGTGCGCTCCACCGACCCGAGCGACCAGTGGCAGGACAAGCTGATGGCGCTGCACGACGACCTCGCCGGCGCCGGCTTCGGCGAGAGCAACGGCGTCATCGGCAACGGGACCGTGCGCGACGACGGGACCAAGGCGGTGAAGCTGTACGCCTTCTCGATCGTGGAGGACGGGCTCTCCGGCGAGGTGCGCTCCCGCCTCGACGTGCGGGTGCGCGGGGACATGGAGGGCATCACCGAGGAGCTCATGGCCGAGCCGGAGCCCGACGCCGCGACGGAATCGGAGCGGGAAGCGCTCCAGCAGCTCGGGTACGTCGAGTAGGGCCCGCGGGCGCGGGCGCGGGCGCCGCCGCTTGACTCCGTCCGCATCGGGCGCCATGTTCGGCGTTCGTCGTGCGCCCCGCTCCGCCCGTCATCGCCATGCTCGGCCCGACCAACACCGGGAAGACGCACGCCGCCCTCGAGGCGATGCTGCGCCATCCCGACGGCGTGATCGGCCTGCCGCTCCGGCTCCTGGCGCGGGAGGTCTACGACCGGCTCTGCGCCCGCGTGGGCGAGCAGGCGGTGGCGTTGTGCACCGGGGAGGAGCGCCGGATCCCGCCGCGGGCGCGCTACTGGGCGTGCACGGTGGAGTCGATGCCGACCTCACGGCCGTTCTCGTTCGTGGCGATCGACGAGGTGCAGCTCGCGGCCGACCCGGGGCGCGGCCACCTCTTCACCGACCGGATCCTGCACCTGCGCGGCACGGCGGAGACGTGGTTCTGCGGCGCGGGCACCGCGGCGCCGGTCCTGGCGCGGCTGGTGCGCGAGGTGGAGCTGCGCAGTCGGCCGCGCCTGTCCAAGCTCGAACACGTCGGGCACGTGCCGCTGAAGTCGTTGCCCGGCCGGACCGCGATCGTCGCCTACTCGGCGGCGCGGGTGGTCGAGCTCGCGGAGAAGGTCAAGCGCAAACACGGCGGCGCCGCCGTCGTGTTCGGGGCCTGGTCGCCGCGCACGCGCACCGCGCAGGGG
>SXOM01000236.1 GCA_005776735.1 Pseudomonadota bacterium | reverse complement strand
CTGCGCGCGCCGCGGCGCGCTGCGCGCCCGCCTCGGCCCGACGAGCGGCCGGTCGCGGCGCAGCGCCCATGAGCTACCCCATCAGCTCGGCGAGGCGGGCGTGGAAGTGGGCCAGGCCGTCCTCCCAGCCGGGGGCGTGCCGGCCCGGGCGGGCCAGCCGCGAGCGTGCGCCGCGCTGCACCACCTCGACGATCGTGTCGTCTTCGTGCTCCACCTGGTCGAGCGCGCCGCCGGCTCCGACCCGCAACAGGCTCGCGTCCCGCACCCAACGCCGGTAACGAACCCGCGTGCGGCCGGGGCCGAGCGGCTCGACGACGTTGAGCGACAAGCCCCACGGGTAGTGGTTCAAGAGCGTCGTCGGGAAGAGCGCGACCCACAACGCCGCGATCGGTCCGTCGGGGGAGGGGAGCGTAGGGCCGGGACTGCGCGGGCGCCCGACCTGCAGCGACGACCAGCCGGCCGGCTCGACGCGGTAGTCGCCGAGGTCGAGGGCCGCAGTCAGCCCCGGGTGCACGAACGGGACGTGCAGCCCCTCGAGGTAGTTCTCGACGTAGAGGAGGAAGTGGGCGTCGAGCGCGTAGCTGGCTTCGCCCTCGGGGTCGGGCGCGGGCGGGAGCTCCGGGAGCCACGCCAGGCGTCCGTAGGGGAAGAGCGCGTCGAACGGCATGGCCGGCGCGATCGACACGAAGACGAGCGGGCCGAGCGTCGCCACCGCCACCGCCGGGAGGGCGTCGCGGGGCTCCGGTTGCGGGAAGCCCGGCGCCGCGAGGCAGCGCCCGTCGGTCCCGAAGCGGCGCCCGTGGTACGGACACCGTAGGCCCGTGCCGTGGGGGGCGACGATGGCGGCGCGGTGGGTGCACACCGCCGAGAACGCCCGCAGCTCCCCGTCGACGCGGGTCACCAGCAGTGGCTCGTCGAGGACGCCGGGGAGCAGGGTGCGGTGCAGGACGCCGGCGACGTCGACCTCGTCGATCGATGCGAGGTAGTGCCACGAGCGGGCGACCACGCGCTCGACCACCTCGTGCCAACGTTCGGGACGGTACAACGACAACGGGGGCATCGGGGTCATCACGGGCTCCGCGTCAGCTTGACCAGGCGGTAGGCGTCGGTTTCGCCGACGACCTCGCCGCCGAGGGCCTGGGCCTCGGCGAACGTGCGGGTGTCGGCGCGCGCGACGAAGACGTAGTCGAGCTCGCGGAGGCCGCGACGCGACTTCTCGGGCAGGCTCTCGTTGGTGGTGAAGCTGCGGCGGAACCCGGAGACGAAGAGGGCCCCCGCCTGGTCGATGCCGACCACGGCGTCGGCCGGGAGCGCGGCCACCAACGCCCACTCGGCGCGCACCCGGGGCGAGTCGACGAGGCGCGGATCGGCGGTGGGGTGCAGGCCGAAGGTCGGCAACCACGACCGGCCGTGCACCGCGTGCGCAGCCGTGAGCACCGCGAGCAGGACCAGGACCGCCCACCGGGGAACGGCGCCGCGTCCCAGCAGCGCCGCCTGGACGCGCGTGCGCCCTTTCGGGGGGAACATCACCGCGCCCAACCGCCCGAAGCCGTCGATCGCCGCGGCGGTGAAGAACACGACGACCGGCGCCATGTGGTGGATGTGGCCCCGCCACGCGGCGTCGATGCCCGACCCGTTCGGCGTGGTCAGGTGCACCCCGAGCGCGGCGAGGCCCGGCAGCGCCACCAACGGCGAGAGCGCGCCGACACCATGGGCAGGACGTAGGAAGTAGCTGTAGAAGTTGTCGAAGTCGACCCAGGTGCGCTGGATCGGCGGCGGGTGCAGCAACATCGCGAGGCCGTGGGTCTGGGCGGGCGTCTCGTACCCGCTCGCGTCGCGCCCCAACCACCACACCAGCGCCCCGAACGCCGCGGCAACCCCGGCGCCGACCCCGACGCCGACGAGCTTTCCGCGCCATCCGCCCGCGAACGCCAGCCCCACCAGGGGCACGGTGACCGCCCACTCTTCGCGCGCACACGCCGCGAGCGCCCCGGCGACCGCGAACGCGCCGACCCGGCCGTCACGCGCGGCCCACACCGCCGCGAGCGCGAACGGCATGCCGAGCACGACGTCCTGGTAGTCCTGGAGCGCCATCAGCCACACCGGCGGGAACCCGGCGTAGAGCACCAGGCCGACCAGGCCGCCGAAGGTGCCGCCCAGGACCGCGCGCGCGAGCCCGAACGCCGGGAAGGCGCCGAGCGCCACGCACGCCACCTGCACCGTCGCCAGCGTGAGCGGCCCCGGCCACAGGGCATAGACCTCGGCCACCGGGAAGAGGGCCACGCTCCGGTGGCCCGACCACATCCAGTGATCGATGTAGCCCCGGTGGATGGTCTGGAAGAACGCGCCCTCGAGGGCGCGATTGCGGATGATCTGCTCGTAGACGGCGAAACCGTAGCTCTCCACCACGCCGAGCGTCTGGATGCGCTCCCACACGGCGGCGCGGAGCGTGCAGAACAGCACCCACGCGGTGCAGGACGGCAACAGCCACGGCGCCCACTTCGCGATCATCGGCCTCCGGGTAACCCAGCGAGCGGAATAGACCGCCGCCGGGTGACCCATGCGCTCAGAGCGCGCCATCGTCGGCCTCGTCGGGGCCGTGCAGTTCGTCAACGTCGTCGACTTCATGATGGTCATGCCGCTCGGGCCGGACTTCGCCGAGGCGTTGGGCGTCCCGGTCGACCGGGTTGGCGTCGTCGGCGGCGCCTACACCCTGGCCGCGGGGGCGGCCGGCCTGCTCCTGAGCCCGCTCCTGGACCGGATCGACCGCCGGCGTGCCCTGGCGTTGTGCCTGGCCGGCCTCGCCGTCGCGACCGCGCTGGGCGGCCTCGCGGTGGGCCTGGG
>SXOM01000235.1 GCA_005776735.1 Pseudomonadota bacterium | reverse complement strand
GAAGAAGCCCTGGATCTGGCCCGCGTGAAGGTCCATCGTGACCACACGATCGATGCCGGAGCTCTGGATCAGGTCGGCGACCAGCTTGGCGGTGATCGGCGCCCGCGGCGCGACCTTGCGATCCTGCCGAGAGTAGCCGTAGTACGGGATGACCGCGGTGACCCGGCCGGCGCTGGCGCGTTTGCACGCGTCGGCCATGATCAACAGCTCCATCACGTGATCGTTGGCCGGACGACAGGTCGGCTGCAAGAGGTAGACGTCGCGCCCGCGCACGTTCTCGTCGATCTCCACCTGGATCTCGCCGTCGGAGAAGCGGTTGACCCGCGCCGAACCGACGGGGCAGCCCAGGTGCTCGGCGATGCCCCGCGCGAGGACGGGGTTGGCGTTGCCAGCGAACAGGCGGATCTCCATGGGGCGGCCTCCGCGGGCGGGCTTAACCGGGGCCCGATGCGCCGCCCGTCACCAAATCGGTGCAGACAGCCCCAGGGTCCTGGGGTAGACACCGCGCATGCTCCTCCTCCTCCTCGCGGCGTGCGGCGACAACACGCTGAAGTCGGCGAACGACGCACCGGAAGTGACGATCATCACGCCGGTCGCGGGCACGGAGTTCGACCCTGCGTCGCCAGTGGCCTTGTGCCTCCAGGTCGACGACGAGCGGCCGGTCGACGAGCTGCAGTACCGCGTCGAGTCCGACGTGGACGGGGTGCTCGCCGACGCCGTGGGCGCGGCTTGCGAAGGCGGCAACGTGGGGTGGGCGCTGACCCTGAGCAACAACGACCACGTCCTGACGGTGGTGGTCACCGACGACGCGGGCAAGGTCGGCGAAGACACGGTGCTCCTGGTGCCCTACGTCAACGAGGCGCCGACCTGCAGCTTCTCGAGCCCACTCGAAGGCGCAGCGGTCCGGCTCGGCGACACCCTCGACGTCATCGTCGGGGCCGACGACAGCAACACCGACCCGGCGCAGCTCGTGGGCGCGCTCCAGAGCGACCTCGACGGGGAGCTCTGGGCCGGGAGCCCGGCCAGCACCGGCGTCATCCAGTTCGCGTGGACCCCCGAGGTCGGCGGCACCCACGCGCTCGTGCTCCAGCTCGCCGACCCGGTGGGTCGGGTGGGCGAGTGCCGCACCTCGATCTACGTCGAGGCCTGTCTGGACCGCGACGCCGACGGGATCCTCGACTGCGACGGCGACTGCGACGACACCGAAGCCACCGTCTACCCCGAGGCGCCCGAGCTCCCCGACAACCAGGACAACGACTGCGACGGCGACGTCGACGAGGACACCATCTACGTCGACGACGACGGCGACGGCTACGCCGAGGTCGACGGCGACTGCGACGACACCGACGCCGGCCGCGCCCCGGGCCTCGACGATGCGTGGTACGACGGCGTCGACTCCGACTGCGGCGAAGAAGACGACTACGATCAGGACGGCGACGGCGTGCAGGTCGACGACGACTGCGACGACACCGAGCCGACCACCTACCCTGGCGCCCGCGACGCCTGGTACGACGGCGTCGACTCCGACTGCGGCGGCGAAGACGACCACGACCAGGACGGCGACGGCCACCAGGCCGACTTCTCCGGCGGCGACGACTGCCTGGACACCGATGCCACGATGTACCCGGGCGCCCTCGACGCCTGGTACGACGGCGTCGACTCCGACTGCGGCGGCGAAGACGACTACGACCAGGACGGCGACGGCTCACGCGCGGCCTCGGGCGGCGGGTCCGACTGCGACGACACCGACCCCACCTCGCTGCCCGGCACCGCCGAGGTGTGGTACGACGGCGTCGACCAGGACTGCTCCGGCGGCAGCGACTACGACCAGGACGGCGACGGTCAGGACAGCGACGCCTGGGGCGGCCTGGACTGCGACGACACCGTCGACACCACGTACTCCGGCGCCACCGAAGCCTGGTACGACGGGGTCGACGGCGACTGTGACGGCTCGGCCGACTACGACCAGGACGCCGACGGTTACGACGCCCTGGCCTGGGGCGGCGGCGACTGCGACGACACCGACGCCACCGTGAACCCCGGCGCCACCGACACGCCGTACGACGGCGTCGACACCGACTGCTCCGACACCAGCGACTACGACATCGACGGCGACGGCTACCAGGCCGCGGTGGTCGGCGGTGGCGATTGCGACGATGCCGACGCGAGCATCAGCCCCGGCGCCTCCGAGACCTGGTACGACGGCGTCGACCAGGACTGCGGCGGCGACGACGACTACGACCAGGACGGCGACGCCCACCAGAGCGACGCCTGGGGCGGCGACGACTGCGACGACACCGTGGCCACCGTGTACACCGGCGCGGTCGACGCCTGGTACGACGGTGTCGACTCCGATTGCGACCTGGCGGACGATTTCGACCAGGATGCTGACGGTTTTCTTGCTCTTGCGTACGGCGGTGACGACTGCCTCGACACCGACGCGACCATCAACCCCGGCGCGGTCGACGCGCCGTACGACGGGATCGACCAGGACTGCTCGAGCTCCAGCGACTTCGATCTCGACGGCGACGGGTACGTCGGCGCGGGCGGTGGTGGCTCGGACTGCGACGACGCCGACGCGACCATCAACCCCGGCGCCACCGAGACCTGGTACGACGGAATCGACCAGGACTGCGACGGAGCGGACGATTACGACCAGGATGGGGATGGTTTCCTTGCTCTTGCGTACGCGGGAGACGACTGTGACGACACCGACGACCGGGTGAACCCCGGAGAAGCCGAAACCTGGTACGACGGCACCGACGCCGACTGCTCCGGCGGCAGCGACTACGATCGCGACGGCGACGGCCACGAGTCCGACGCCTGGGGGGGCGACGACTGCGACGACACCGACGCGGCGGTGAGCCCGAGCGAGGTCGAGGTCTGGTACGACGGCACCGACGCCGACTGCTCCGGCGGCAGCGACTACGACCAGGACGGCGACACCTACCTGGCCGACACCTACGGCGGCACCGACTGCGACGACACGCTCGCCGGCATCAACCCCGGCGCCAGCGACACCTGGTACGACGGCCTGGACAGCGACTGCGCGGGCAACAGCGACTTCGACCGCGACGCCGACGGCCACGACTACTACCTGTTCTCCGGCGGCGACGACTGTGACGACACCGACGACGAGATCTCGCCGAGCGCCGAGGAGACCTGGTACGACGGGGTGGACCAGGACTGCTCCGGCGGCAGCGACTACGACCAGGACGAAGACGGCGACGACGACGAGGCCTACGGCGGCACGGATTGTGACGACACCGACGACACCAACTCCGGCATCGGCACCGAGTCGCGCGACGGCTACGACAACGACTGCGACGACGAGTGCGACGAGGGCCTGCTCAGCGCCGGCGACCTGTTGATCACCGAGGTCAACCCCAACCCGAGCGCGGTCAGCGACCCCGCCGGCGAGTGGTTCGAGCTCTACAACCCCACCGGCGTCGACATCCGCATGTGTGGCGGCTGGGTCATCGCCGACAACGCCGGCAGCCACCCCGTGAACACCGACGTGCTCATCCCCGCGGGCGACTTCGCGGTCTTCGGCTACTCGACGTCGTCCAGCGCGATGGGCGGCGGCATCACCGTCGACTACGCGTACGGCACGTCGTTGGCGCTCTCCAACACGAGCGACCGCATCGTCATCACCGACGCCTCGGGCCTCGAATTGGACCGCGTGAGCTACTCCACGAGCTTCCCGTATGCTGCAGCGTACAGCATGGAGCTCGACGTCGACTTCTTCGACGTCACCGACAACGACAGCTCCACGAGCTGGTGCAAGTCGGTCGACCTGTACAACACCATCGACCACGGCACGCCCGGCTCGGCCAACACCGGCTGCTGAGCACTTCGGGGCGATGCCGCGCGACCGTCCCGACGGCGGCCGGGGCCGCCCGGCATCGCGCGCCGATCAGGCGCTCGGGGGGAGCGTGGCCATGGCCGCCGCCAGGGTCCCCTCCCCCGGCTTCCACACGCCATAGTCGACCCGCACCCGCGCAAACGGCCACGGCACGAGGAACCGGTCCCAGGAGCGCGCCCGCCACCCCGCGGCGGTCACCACACCGTAGACCACCGGCACCTGCGCCGCCCGCGCCAGGGCCTCGGCGCCGGGCGCGACGGCCCCCGCCGGCCCCCGCGGCCCGTCGACCGCGAAGGCCGGAGACGCGCCCTCGCGAAGCGCGGTCCGGCTCTGCACCAGCGCCTCGGCCCCGCCGCGCGAGCTGGAGCCGCGCACCACCCGGTACCCCAGGCGCGTGAGCGTGGCGGCGACCAGCGCCCCGTCCTTGGACCGACTGGCGAGCCCACAGAGCCCCAACCCCCGGTGCAGCGCGATCATCGGGAGCTGCTCCCCGTGCCAGAACGCCACCACGCACGGCCCGGGTGCGGGCCACGGCGGCCGCTCCACGCGCCAGGTGGCGGCGAGCGCACGGACGGCGAGGGCCAGGAGCCAGGACAGCACCGCCGCAACGTAGCCCTACCGTCACCCGGGCGTGGTAAGGAGGGCCGATGCTGCGCTCCCAGCCTCCGGTCTGCGGACTCCGGTCTCCGGCCTTCACCCTGGCGGCCCTGGTGCTCGCCGGGTGCTCCACCACCCACGGCATCCGTCCCATCGGCAAGGGTGCCGTCGGGGTGGAGGCTTCGCTCGGCGGTCCGATCACCGAAGTGTTCGGCCTGCCCATTCCGCTCCCGCTCACCACGGTCGGCGCCACGGTCGGGGTCACCGACACGACCGACGTACACGCCGCCTTCCACCCCACGGCGGCCGCGATGTTCGCGGTGGGCGTGGGCGAGGTCGGCGCTTCCCAGCAGTTGCTCGCCCCCGCCGGCGCGCGGCCGCGCATCATGGCCGACCTCACGCTCCTCGGCGCGGGCGGCGACCTCGAGCCCGGCCAGGCGCCCTCGGGCGGCTTCCGGTTCTTCGCGCAGCCCACGGTGCTGGTGAGTTGGGACTACGGCAAGGCCGCACAGCACACCGTCTACACCGGCCCCACCGCGTTCCTGGCGCCGGCCGAGGAGTTCCACGCCCTCGGCGCGTGGGTCCTCGGCAATCGGTTCGGCTTCGGTCGGAGCCACCTCGACCTCGAGCTCAAGTGGATCGACCCGTGGGCGTCCACCACCGACCTGGTGCCCACCTACCTCTCGCCGGGCGACCTCGGGGCGGTCAGCTTCCAGCTCGGCTACGGCTTCCGCTTCGGGGGTGCCCAGTGATCCTCTCCCTCCTCGTCGGCTGCTACTCGCTCGACGGCTTCTTCTTCCAGCCCGGCACGGTCGAGGCCTACACCCTGGGCGGCGACGTCATCCCCGCGTCCTGCCAGGAGCTCGTGTCGTTCGACGGCGAGGCGGGCACCCTCTACGGCGCCTGGGCCCACCAGCCCGCCGTCGAGGGGGCCGACTGCGAAGACACCGTGCCCAACCCCGACGCGCCGATGGTCGTGTACTTCCACGGCAACGCGGCGAACATCGACGAGTACTGGCCGCAGGTGGAGTTTCACTGGGCGCTCGGTCACGAGGTGTTCATCGTCGACTACCGCGGGTACGGGCGCTCCTGGGGCGACCCGGACTTCGACGGGGTCATCGCCGACGGGCGGGCCGCCGTGGCGCACGTCGAGGACCGCACCGGGCTCGACCCGACCGAGCTCGTGTACGTCGGCCTGTCGCTCGGCGGGTTCGTCGCGGTGCACCTCCTCGAGGACGCACCGCCGGGGGTGCTCATCACCGAGGACATGTTCGCCAACACCCAGAAGATGCTCAACGACGGAACCGACCTCGACCTCCCGTCGGGCTGGTTCTTCACCGAGCATTTCGACAACCTCGGCCCCCTCCGTCGGATGCCGCCCACCATCCCGACCTTGGTGACCCACGGCGCCGAAGACGACTACATCCAGCCTGAGCACGCCGAGTTGGTCTTCGCGGCCGCGGCGGCCGAGACCAAGGAGCTGTTCCTGGTGCCCGGCGTGGGCCACGCCGACGCGGTGGCCGACGCGCCGGAGCTCTACGCACCGCAGATCGACTGCTGGGTGCGCCAGGACTGCGCGGAGGAGTGATGCGCCTGGAGCCGGGCCTGCGGATCGGGCCGCTGCGGGTGGGCGCGGCGCGACCGGGACCGGCCGGGTTCTGGGTGTATGCCGTCGACGGCGACGCCGACGCCGAGCTGTGCACGCCCAACGCCCACCTGCGGCTGCGCGCGGGCGCCGCCGATGCGTGGGCCGCGGCGCGACAGGCGCGACAGGCCGCGCCCGAGGTGGCACTCGCCGAGCTGGGCTGGCTCGAGGTCGGCGGCTGGCCGGTGTGGCACCGCCCGCGCGCCGCGCCGTTGGCGCCAGAGCAGCTCGCGGAGGCCGACCGCGGTGCGCTCGCCGCGTGGCTGGCGGCCGGGGGCGTCGACCTGACCCAGGCCGGGGCCGACGAGCTGGTGACGCTGCCCGATG
>SXOM01000234.1 GCA_005776735.1 Pseudomonadota bacterium | reverse complement strand
CCGTACGCGGCGGCGTCTTCTCGGCAGGCGGCTCGACGCCGCGCACGGGCAAACACCGCGAATCGCGCACAGCCGCCGCGCGCGCCGTCCCGGCGGCGGCGGCGCGCGGCGAGCGCTCGCCAAAGTCGGGGGGGTTGCGGGGCAACCCCCCCCCCGTTGGCGAGTACCCCGTCGAGTTTGGCGAACGCCGCGAATCGCGGACAGCGCCCGCGCGCTCCCTCGGCGGCAGCCCCGCGCGTCGACGTGGGCCGCGCGCCGGCTTCGGCCCGACGAGCGGACGGTCGCGGCGTGGCCCCCGAGTGCGCTCGCCCGTGCGCCCGCATCGCGCTATCCCTGCGCCATGGCCGAGTTCGACTTCGCAGGTGACACCTTCGACCTCACCTCTCCCGAGGACCGTCGCATCGTCCGCTTCGTGTTGAGCCAGGCGCTCTTCGGCGAAGCGACCGGCGTGTACTGCGGCAAGTCGCTGTACGCGGCGCACAACCTCGAGGCGGCGAGGTTCTACCTGCGCCAGGCCCGGCAGGAGCTCGCGCACCTGGAGCTGTTCGCCGACATCTTCCGCGACCTGGAGCTCACGCCCGAGCCGCCGCACTGGGTCATCCGGCTGATGAGCGCGCACAACAACTACTACCCGCTGAAGGTGTTCATGGAGCACGCGGTGGGCGAAGGCATGGTGCTCGACATCTTCCGCGACGTGCTGCTCAAGACGCTCCCCGACGCCCACCCGAAGGTCGCCGACATCAAGAAGAAGCTGGTGGTGGTGTGTCGCGAAGAAGAGGAGCACGTTGCGTGGGGCGAGAAGGAGACGCGGCGGTTGCTCGCGGCCTCCCCCTGGTTGCGACACCCGTTCTACGGCCTGTTGGAGCTGCAGCTCTCCGTCGCGCCGATGGTGGCCGCGGCGTTCGCCCGCCGGGCCGGCGACCACCGGGTGATGCGCCACCTGCCGCGCTTCGTGGAGCACGTGCGCAAGCGGGTGTGGGCGCAAGGCCAGGCGCTCGGGTTCGTCCCGGCCGAACGCCCCGCGCTCCCATACCGCGTGTTCGCGATGAGTTGGGGGGTGTTGTTGTTCCTGCGCAGCCAGTTCGCCCGCAGCACGAGCACCCTCGAGAAGACCTACCGCGCCGAGCTCGGCTTCGAGGCCTGATGTCCGACCTGTACTTCCGTCAGCTCCTCGCCGGGCGCGACTTCGGTCGTGCCCACCCCGTCGCCGGCCAGATGCAGAACTTCGTGTACCTGGTGGGCGACAAGGCCACCCGCGAGTGTGTCGTCATCGATCCCGCCTGGGCCATCGAAGACTTGCTCGCGATCGTCGCCGCCGACGGCATGAAGCTCGTCGCTGCGTTCGGCACCCACTACCACCCGGACCACATCGGCGGCTCGATGATGGGCTTCAACGTCGACGGGTTCGTCCGCCTGCTCGAGCACAATCCGGTGCCGCTCCACATCCACAAGGGCGACGCCGAGTTCGTCCGCAAGGTCACCGGGCTCGGCATCGCCGACCTGACGCTGCGCGACGCGGGCGACAAGGTGGCCGTGGGCCGGGTCGAGATCGAGTGGCTGCACACGCCCGGTCACACCCCGGGGAGCTGCTGTTTTCGCGTGGGCGGGGCGCTCGTCGCCGGCGACACGTTGTTCCTCCAGGGCTGCGGCCGCACCGACCTCCCCGGAGGCGACCCCGAGGAGATGGCCCGCACGTTGGGGCAGCGATTCTCGGCGTTGCCCGACGACACCATCATCTTCCCGGGCCACAACTACGGTGGCCCCCAGGCGCCGCTCGGCCGGTTGCGCAAGGACAACCCGGTGTTCGACCCTCGAGTGCTCCAACGGATGTTGGGGTGAGGGGGGGCCTTGGGCGGCGCGCCGCGACCGTCCCGAAGGGAGCAGGGTCCGGTGCGCCCCGCGCGGGGCGGGCGGCGCCGACGTGATCCGGGCGTACGTCTTCGACCTCGGGGGGGTCCTCGCCCGGTTCGACGAAGCGCCGCTCTACCCGCTCTTCCGGCCGGACATCGACCACGCGGCGTGGTGGCGGTTCGTCCTCCACCACCCGGCGTTCCGGGGCTTCGAGCTCGGGACCGTCACCACCGAGGCCATGGCGGAAGTGGCGGTTCGAGAGCTGTGTCACACGGGTGTGTCGCCCGCGGAGTTCCTCGTTGCATTGGCACGGTGGCCGACGGCGGTGCAGCCCGGCGCAGTCGCGGTGCTGCGGCGGGCGCGGGCGCGGGGGGTTCCGGTGGTGCTGTTGTCCAACACCAACCCGCTCCACTGGGGCCTGTTGGGGGTGCACTTTCGCCAGGAGCTCGATCACGCCTATGTCTCGTACGAGACCGGCGCGCTCAAGCCCGAGGCCGAGGCCTTCGCGGTCGTGGAGCGGGGACTCGCCGTCGAGCCGGCCGGGCTCTGCTTCTTCGACGACAACCCGCACAACATCGCGGCCGCGGCGGCGCGCGGGTGGCAGGCCCACCGCGTGAACGGGCCGGCGGACATCGCGGTGGTCTTGGCGGCCCAGGGGGCGTGAGGCCGGCGGTGCCCTCCGGGTGAGGGTCGGTCGTTGGTGCATCCGGCGCGCGTCGCGCTACGATGCGTCATGCTGGAATTCCGGCGCAGCATGGGGCGGGCCGAGCGCGGCTCCACCGAGCCGCTCCTCGTGGTGGACGCCGACGGCGTCACGTGGCTGGTGAAGCTGGCCCCGGCGCCGATGCTCGACCACGTCGCCGAGCTCGTGTCGGCGCACCTCGCGCGGGCGGCGGCGATCGACATTCCCGAGGCCCGCGTGGGCCGCGTGGGGCCGGCCCTCCGCGCCGCGATGGCGCGGGGTCCCGCGCACGAACGGCGCTTCGCGTCGGCGGTGGCGGCGTTGGGCCCCGACGTCTTCGCGAGCCGTTGGCTCGACGCGGAGGACGTCACGGCGCCGCCCGACGATGACGCGTTCCTCGCGCGGCTCTACGCCTTCGACCTGTTGATCCACAACGGCGATCGCCTGCCCCACCACCCCAACCTGCTGCGGGTCGCGGGCCGCCTCACGGCGATGGACCACGCGCAGGGCTTGCCGTGGTGCCGGGACCAGGCGGCCGCGCCGGCCGACGAGCTGCCCCACGTGGGGCGCGCCCGCGGGCTCGCACCGGCGCCCCTCCCGATCCGGGAGCAAGACCTCCTGGATGCGGTGGCGGCGATCCCGGCGGGGTGGTTGTCCGCACTCCGGCGGGAGTCCCTCGCCGAAGGCCTTGCCGAGCGGCTCGCCTGGCTGCAACAGAGGTGGGGATGATCGGCTACCACTATGCGCCCGTCCGGGCGTGCCTCTTCGGCCCGACCAGCGACTCCCGTACGGTCGCGGTCCTGTGTGTCCCGCTCGACGGCGAGCCGGTCCTCGTGCGTGGGGCGCTCCCGGCGGGGAAGGCCACGGGGTTCGGTGCGGCGCTCGACGAGATCGAGCGGCAGGCGCGGGTCGCGGCCGCGGCGGAACGTTCGCAGGAGGGTGCCTTGATGGAGTGGTGGGCGGCCCGCGCCGTCCGCAAGGCCGATGCGGTCTACCTCGCGGAGCCGATGTCGGGCTCCGGCGAGGACGTGCACGAAGAGGCGGTGCGCATCCTCCGGGAGAAGACCGGCGAGGGCTGAACCGGCGTCAGCCCCGACGCCTGCGCACGCTCGCCGCGGCGAGCAGCAGCACCCCGGCTCCCGCTGCCCCGGCGCCCCCGCCGCTCTGGCAACCGCAGTTGTCGGGCGCGTCGCCGGTGTCGTCGGCGCCGGTGTCGTCGGCCGGCCCGGTGTCGCCCGAGTCGGCGGTGTCGCCGCTGTCGGCCGTGTCGCCGCTGTCCGCGGTGTCCAGGGGCTCGCCCGTGTCGCGCAGCTCGAAGTCGACGGTGGCCGCGTTCTGACCGTCCACGGCGGTGAGGTACAGCTCGGCGGAGTCTTCGCCGGCGGCGAAGAGCGCATAGGTCCAGGCCGTGCCCCGCTCGAGGCCGGGGAGCGTGTCGACCACGTGCTTCTCTTCGCCGAAGGTGGGGTCCAGGTCGAGGTCGAGGATCACGCCGTCGGTGAGCGAGGTGGGCGCGCGGCCCTCCTGGCGCACGAGCACCGTCAGGGTGAGCGGGCGGATCCACGGTGTGTGCCAGGTGACGTCCACCGTGCCCACCTCGGCCTCGCCCGCGTCGGCCCACGCGGCGGCCAGGGCCACGCGCCGGTAGTGGTCGGGCACGTCGTCGAGCTCCACGACGCAGACGTCGTCCAGCGCCCAGCCGCCGAACTCCAGGCCGGCGTCGCTCTGGAGGGTGTACGAGAACCACAGCGGGGTGGTGCGCGCGCCCTCGGTGTCGAGGAAGGGCCCGAGGTCGTGGTCGAAGGTGCGCCAGTCGGTGTCGAGAAGCTGGGTGTCGCCCGGCGACGTGCCGGCGTTCTGCCAGATCTCCGTGGAGGTGCTGCCGTCGGAGACGTAGACGCGGGCGTGATCGTAGATGCCGTCCTCGACCGTGAGCCAGCGCTGGTAGGTGAGCATGCGCATCCGGCCGGGGGTGGCCAGGTCGACCGCCGGGGTGGACACGTACTGTGCGTTGTTGGGGCTGTAGTCGTCGTCGAGCACCGTGGTGAGGATGTTCGTGCCGGACGCCGGCACGTCCGGGTCGAACCGCCCCCCGCCCACCGGCGCGCCGATGACCCACTCGTCGATGGTGCCGGTCGCCCCCGTCCACGGAATGCCGGCCGCGTGCGAGAACCCGGGCGCGCCGGACTCGAAGTCGTCGCACCAGAGCGCGGCGCGATCCCCCACGCGGAACTCCCACACGCCCTGCTCCAGATCGCCGTGCGAGCTCTCGGTCTCGGTGCCGTCGGCGGAGGTGAGGGCGTAGAAGTACCGGAACCCGTCGGTCGCGGGCACGCGGGGCAACGTGGTGGTGTAGGTGACGTCGTCGGTGGTGGTCAGGACCACCTCGGTCCACGCCTCGGCCCCGGTGCCGTCGGCGGCGGGGAGCCGGGCGCCGCGGTCGGTGGTGTACCACACGCTCGGGGTCGGGTTGGCGATGCCGGTGCAGGTGTCGAACCCGGCCTGCAGATCGAGCGAGAGCGCGTAGCCCTCGGTCTCGGAGCCCTGGGCGCCGAGCGGCGTGTGTTCGACCGCGTACACCCCCATCGCCCCCGGCCCGAGGCCGTGCTGGGTGAGCAGGTCGATGAGCTCGCAGTCGTGCGGGGTGCCGTCGGACCAGTCGCCGTTGTCGTCGTCGGCGACGAGCACGGCTTCGAGCAGGTCGGTCAGGCCGGGACCCTGCTCCAGCGTGCCCAGGAAGAGCTGGTCGGTCATCTCCGCGCCGGTGGGGTCGCCGTAGGTGCCGAGCCAGGTCTCGCGCAGGTTCCAGAGCAGGCTCGCCCAGATGAGCCCGTCGTTGTGCGGCTCGTCGATGATGTCGTCGGGGTACTTCTTGTCGGTCTCGAGCTCGCGGATGCCGGAGCCGTCGGTGTAGAAGCCCTCGCCGATGAGCGAGTCGTCCAGGATCGTGGCCGAGACGTAGTCGGAGCTCCCCTCCGAGACGTCGCTGGCGTAGGTGCCGCCGGCGAGGATGTACTCGTGGATGCCGTGGCCGACCTCGTGGTACACCACGCTCGCCATGCGGCCCGTGGCGTTGCACGTGCTGTATTCGGCGAAGAAGTTGATGGTCCCCGAGGTGTAGTAGGCGTTGCACGCGCCGCTGTTCATGTCGACCGTCGCGACCACGTGATCGTCGAGCCACGCGTGCGTGGGCCAGGTGTACGCGAGCCAGTCCCACACCTGGTAGAAGTGGTGCAGCGTGTCGGCCGCGGAGTACGAGAGGTCGCTGCCCGCGTCCAGGTCGATGTCATCGGTGCCGGTGACGGTGACCGCCGCGCCGTTCTGGAGCACCTGGAGCGTCGCGCCGTCGAGCTCGACGGTGAGCGTGCCGGTCAACGCGTGGGTACCGTCGGCGGCGGTCTCGGCCGTGGCGCCGCTGGTGTCGGTCACGGTGACGTAGCGGGCGGGGTCGGTGACCAGCGCGTCGCCGACGGTGAACTCCTCGTGGGTGACGGTGACCTCGGTGTGCATGCGCGGGTCGTAGGCGTAGACCTCGGCGCCCGTACGATCCACCGCCCGGACGAGCGTGGCGCCGCGCTCGATGCGCACGAGCCGCCCGAAGCCGCGGAGGGGGTCGGCCACCACGACCTCGCCGCGCCGCGGCGTGGGGAGCCCGCCGGTGGGCGTGAGCCGCACCCACGCGGCGCCGATGCGGCCGTCGGTGACCACCAGCAACACCTGGTCGTCCACCACCTCGGCACCCTGGAAGCGGCGGGTGTACTTCAGGAATGTGCGCTCGCCGTCGCCGTGTGGGCGGCGCTGCACCTCGGCGAGGTGCAGCTCACCCGCCGCGACCCCGGACAGCGCCGCCACATCGGCCACGAGGTCGTCCGCGACCCGCTCGGGCACGCCGGGGAGGCCGAGGAAGTGCGGGTTGCCGGTGCGCTCGTCCCAGCGCACGTACGGGGCGCCCCAGGCCGAGGCGAACGCCTGGGCGCGAACCGACGAACGGAGCCGCCACTGCACGTGCGGCGTGCGCGCCAGGTGTTCGACGGGCGCACCCTGGGGAACGGGGCCGGGGGCGGGGGCGAAGGCGAAGGCGAGCCAGAGCAGCATGGGGCGAGGCTAACGCTCGGGGGTGGGGTTCTGTGACCGGTTCGCCTCCACGCGGGCCTGCCTCCAGCAATCGCTTGACACCCCGCACCGACCGGGGAACGATACGCGCCTCCCGCACCACATTCGGAGCACCGATGAACTGGCGACCCTCCCCCCGTCCCAAGCCCGGCCCCAAGAGCTGGCGTCCTTCTCCCCGCCCGAAGCCCGGCCCGAAGAGCTGGCGCCCGTCGCCGCGCCCCAAGCCCGGCCCCAAGTCCTGATCTTCCGCCTCGGCAGGGGCCCAGGATGAGCAGCACCCCCGCGGCGGCCAATCTGGCCGGCGCGGCTGCGGCGTGGCGTGACGCGCCAGAGTGGATGGACTTTCTCCGGCCCGACAGCCCCGCGCATCGGCACAAGTTGGCGGAGCGCGAGCTCTACCTGCGCCTGTGGGAGCCGTTCGTGTCGCCCGGCGCGCGCGTGCTCGACGCCGGTGGCGGCATCGGCCGCTTCTCGATGTGGTGTCTCGACCGCGGGTGCCAGGTCGACCTCGTCGATCCCGACCCACGGTCGCTCGGGTGCGCCTGGTCGCACGCGGCAGGGCGTCCGGGCCGGCTCACCACCGTGGAGGCGCCCGTGGAGGCGATGCCGGTGGCGGGCCCGTACGACGTGGTGATCGCGGCGGAGCTCCTGTGCTACGTCCAGGACCCCGCCCTGGCGCTGGCGGCCCTGGTGGAGCGCCTGCGGCCGGGCGGGGTGCTGCTGGTGTCGGTCGAGGCCCGCTGGGGCTGGGCGGTGGCGCTCGACGCGCCCGCGGGCCACCTCGACGCGGTGTTCGGCGACGGGGTGCTCCATGCGCCCGGCGACCGCTTCGTCCGTACGTTCGAGGAGCGGGCGTTCCGCGCCCTGCTCGGCGGCCTGGTCGTCGAGCGGTTCGAGCCGAGCCACTACGTGTACAGCGGGCCGTTGCAGCAGGTGGCCGGCGAGGTCGACCTCGACGCGCTGTTCGCCTGGGAGGCGCGCGCGAAGGCCCATCCGGTCTTCGGGCCGCTCAACCGCGCGTGGATCGCGGTGGCGCGGCGGGGGTAGGGGCGCCGACCATGCCGCGGCCCCGGGTGAGCGGCCCCCGTCGCCCCGACGCCGGGCCGCGCGGCTGGCCCGGCGCGCTTCCGGACGGTCGCGGCGCGGCCCCCCGCATACCAAATCCCCGACTCCTCGGCGCCGTCCGCAGCGCCTCCGGCTATGGTCGCGGCCGATGCGCGTGCTCCTCGTCCAGCCCCCCCGCACGTACTGGCCGTACACCAGCGAAGGCGACAACTTCCTGCTCCAACAGGCGCTTCCGGCGCTGGCGGCGCCGCTTCGCGACGCGGGCATCGACGTACACGTGCTCGACTGCATGCCGCTGCACATCGGGTGGCGGTCGCTGGCCGACCGCATCAAGGAGCTCGATCCCGACGTGATCGCGTGCGGGGAGAACCACGCGCTGTACGCCAGCGAGGCGCTGCGCTTCTTCCGGCTGTGCAAGGAGGTCGCGCCGCGCGCCAAGACCATCGCCGGCGGCGGGCACTTCACCAACCTCGCGCACCGGTACGCCAAGGCGGGCAGCGACATCGACGCCATCTGCATCGGCGAGGGCGAACAGACCATCGTCGAGGCCTGCCAGGAGTGGGCCAAGGCCGACGCCGACCTGAACCGGGTCGACGGCCTGATGTATTGGGACGGCGAGAAGGCGGTGCGCACCAAGACGCGCAAGCTCATCCGCGACCTCGACACCCTGCCGATGCCCGCGTACGACCTGCTCCCGATGCACCTCTACGGGAAGAGCCGCTACCTCTTCTCGCCGGGTGGCACCACCATTCATCACAGTCGTGGCTGTGTGTCGAGCTGCAGCTTCTGCGCGTGGTGGACGGTCATGGCCGACCGCAAGTACGACACCGACGGCAACGTGCAGCTCTCGCCGCGCTGGCGGTCGAAGTCGGTGGACCGGGTGATGGAGGAGATCGAGGAGCTCTACTACCGCTACGGCAAGCGCAGCTACGTGTGGGTGGACGAGAGCTGGAACATCGACCCGCGCTTCAACGACGAGTTCGCCGAGCGGGTGATCCGCTCGGGCATGAAGCTGCAGTGGTTTGCGTTCATGCGTGCGGACTGCCTCGTGCGCGACGAGAAGAAGGGCATCTTGGAGAAGTTGGTGCGCGCCGGGCTCGCCCACATCCTCATCGGGGTGGAGCGCGCGGAGGACGACAGCTTGTCGAGCTTGGACAAGCGCTTCTACACGGGCGGGGTGGCGCGCGAGGCGCTCGACATCTTCAAGCGGAAGTACCCACACGTGTTCGTGCAGGCCACGTTCATCGTCGGGGTGAAAGAAGAGAACCACGAGTCGCTGCGCAAGCAGGTGCAGATGGCCAAGGAGCTCGACGTCGACTTCCCGGCGTTCCACCCGATCACCCCGGTGCCGGGCACGCCGATCTTCGACGAGGCGCTGCGCGAAGGGTGGATCACCGAGGACGACTTCGACAACTTCGATTGGCTCAGCCCCGTCCTCGACAGCAAGTACATGACCAAGGACGAGATCGGCCAGGCGCTGTACGAGATGAACAAGGAGTTCGTGAACAACAAGTGGCTCGCCCGCGGGTTGTTCAGTCGGGTGCCCTACAAGCGCGACATGTACATCTGGTTTGCGAAAGTCTCCGCGTTGATGGCGATCGAAGCTGTAAAGCAGCGTGTGAACCCGCTGAAGGTCGAACATTACCAGCAGTTGGTCACCCCCGAGTGGTACCACTCGTGAGCGATCCGTTGGCGCGAGTCTTCGCCTACCCGTTCTCGTCCATCTACGGCCTGTACGCGGCGAAGGTGACGAAGAAGGGGAGGACTCAGGCGGAGCTCGACGAGGTGCTCCGCTGGTTCACCGGCCTGGACGCGGCGGCGCTCGCGGGGCATGTCGCCGCGGGAAGCTCGCTCGAGCAGCTCTTCGCCGCGGCCAACTTGCCGCCCGGCGCCGCGCTCGTCACCGGGGTGGTGTGCGGCGTGCGCGTGGAGGCGGTCGAGGACCCGCTGATGCGCAAGATCCGGGCGATGGACAAGCTCGTGGACGAGCTCGCCAAGGGCAAGAAGGTCGAGAAGGTCCTGCGGGCCTGAGCGCCGGGCTCGCGCTTCACACTTCTTCACGCGGGACGCCGGGCGACAAGGTGCAGCTCGTGCTGCCTTCGCTGGACACGCGCACCTACACCCCGTGCGGCTGGGACCCGACGCGCGGCGCCACTTCGCTTCGGGTCGTGGACCACGGCGGCGGTCCGGGCGCCGGATGGACGCGCGCCGTCCGCCCCGGCGACGCGGTGCGGTTCGTCGGGCCCCAGCGGTCGCTCCGGGCGCCGGTCGGCGCCGCGGTCGTGTACGGCGACGAGACGTCGTTCGGTCTGGTCGAGGCCCTGGGCGGGGTGGGCGTGCTGGAGGTCCGGGACCCGGCCCGCGCCCGCCGAGGTCCTGCACGTGGCAGGTGACGTCACGACACCGTGCCCTCACGTCACAACCGGGCGCGTCGCCCCCGCGCCGGGCCGCGCACCCGCCCCGGCCCGCGTCCAGGTCGGTCGCGGCGCGGACCCCAGAGGCTTGCCATGCACACCCGACGAAGAACCACTCCTGGGCCGACGGGAAGGTGGGCCTGGATTGAGCGCCGGGCCGCGCCGGAGTACCGGGGTGGGGTGACCGAGGTTCCCCCTCATCGGACAGTGCGCACGCCGGACCCGGCCGTCCTGCGGCGTTGCCTCCGCGCGAAGGACCGCATGGACGCCGCCTCCCACGAGGACTGGCCCGTGGCGCGCCTGGCGCGGGTGAGCGGCATCTCGGCGGCCCACTTCGCGCGGTGTTTCAAGGCGGCGTTCGGCGTCCCGCCGCACCGCTACCTCCTGACCCTGCGCATCGAGCGCGCGGCGGCCCTGCTCCGCGACACCGAGCTGTCCACCACGGAGATCGCCTTCCGCACCGGCTGGCGCAGCCTCGGGACGTTCGGGCGCACGTTCCGGGACGTCACCGGCGAGTCGCCGGGCGAGCGGCGGGCGAAGGAGCGCGCCGCGGGTCCGCCGCCCGAGGAGGTTCCAGGCTGTTTCCTGCACGCCGCCGCGCGCCCCGACCTGAGGATCGCAGTTTCGGAGAAGCGGCGCGCGGAGACCGACGGTACCTGAGGGGTTCGAGTCGCCCGTCCTGGGCGTCGGTCCCCCGCTTTCCTCAGGAGCTCCGTTGAACTGGACCCACCGCTTCCGTGTCTTCCACCGCTGGGTGTCGATCGTCTTCACCCTCGGCTTCGTCGCCAACCTCGCCGCCTGGGCGTTCCCCGAACCGCCGGTCTGGATCGGCCTCTTCGCCCTGGTTCCCCTGCTGGTGCTCCTGATCACCGGCCTGTGGCTCTTCGCCGCCCCCTACGTCCAGAGGTCCTGAGCATGTCCACTCCCCGCCGCCAAGGTGTCGCCGTCGTCGGCCTGTACGTCCTCGACCAGGACGAAGCATTGGCGTTCTACACCGAGAAGATCGGCTTCGTGGTGCACACCGACGTCAAGAACGGGCCGTTCCGGTGGCTCACGGTGCAGCACCCCGACCAGCCCTCGTTCCAGCTCGGGCTCTTCGCGCCGGCGCCCCCGGTGATCGACCCGGCCAGCGCCGAGCAGCTCCGGGCGCTGGTGGCCAAGGGCACGATGCCCCCGCTGGTGCTCGAGGTCGCGGACGTGGCCGCGACGTACGCGGCGATGCGGGCCAAGGGCGTGGAGTTCACGCAGGAGCCGGTCGTGCGCTTCGGCAGCGTCGACGCGAACTTCCGTGACCCGTCGGGCAACGCCTGGAAGCTGGTGCAGTCCCGCTGAGCGGGGGCTCAGGGGTCGCGTGGCCACTGCACCGGCAGGGTGGGGATCGTGCCGTCCACGGCCACCGCCCGGTCGCCCCACGCGCTAGGCCACGCCGCGGCGGCGGCGCGGTCGACGGCGCGCCCGCTGCACGCGCCCCACCCGTCGAAGAGCTTGTCGAGCGTCGTGTCCACCTCGGCGCGGGTGCACAGGCGGGCCACGGCCGCCGCGCGGGTGGGGGTGTCGGCCAGGGCGGCCGCGACGCCGGGGGCCACGCGCGCCGCCCAGCCACAACCATCGTCGCATGCGGCGCGCATCCCCGCCGCCTCGACGGCGAGCGAGCGCGCGAGGTGCCCGAGGAGCGCGGAGAGCGCCGCCTCCAGGCGAGGCTCCGCCGCGAGGGCGGCGTACGCCTTGTCCAACCGCGCCAGCTCGTCGGCGGTGATGCGCGCACACCTGCCGCTGCCGACGATGGACTCCAACGTGGCGTGCGTGTCGGCGCTCAGCCCGCGCCAGGACGGCACGGCGATCCCGAACCCGCTGCACGAGCTCCGGGCGCGCACCGACCGGTGCACCGCGTCCAACGCCCGCCGGTTCGGGGCGGTGCGCTCGAGGACCCCGAGCGTGTCGGCGCCGAGGGCGACCTCGAGCTCGGCGCGGAGGGCGGGCGCGAGCGGGTCCTTCTTTGCCGGGTCCAGGCGGCCCCACACGGCGTAGAGCTGGGCGTCCCGCAGCTCCTCCACCGG
>SXOM01000233.1 GCA_005776735.1 Pseudomonadota bacterium | reverse complement strand
GATGGGCGCCGGGTTCGCGTGGTCGCCGGCGCTGGGCGGCGCGGTCGCGCCCGAGGTCTGGCTGGACCTCGGCGTGGGGGCGTCCGAGGGCGAAGCGCCGCGTCCGGGGGCCGCACCGGCGTGGACGGGGCTCGCCCGGGTGGGCGCCGGCGCGACGTTCGGGAGCGGGTCCTGGCGATTCGGTGCGGCCTGGACCGCCACGGCCCACCTGCCCCTGGATGCTGCGCCTCCCGAGGCCGAGCCGCCGCGCGTCGGCCTCACGAGCGGCCCTGCGTTGGCCCTGGTGGTCGGGCGGGCGGACGCGGTCACCGGTCGCCTCGGCGTCGCCGCCGACCTGGCGTCCGAGGGGGCGCACGACCCGCTTCGGGTGGTTCCGTCGGTGTTCATGACCCTGTCCGTGCCGCTCGGCGAAAAAATCTGATCGGATCGATCCAGGTCCGCCGCGCCGGTGCGTTGTCAGTGCAGCTCATCAAGAGCTAAGGAGGTTCCTCAAATGTTCACGATTCTCGCGTTGATCGCCTGCTCCGACTCGGGTCTGACCGCGTTGTCCGCCACCGATGAGCTCACGCTCTCGGCCGCCTCGACCAAGGAAGAGGTCCTGGTGGACGGGGAGGACGCCGCGGCGGCCTCCATGCCCGAGCGCGAGGCGCCGCCGCCCCCGTTCTCCGAGTGCGACGCCCTCGGGCGCTTCGAGGACCTGCGTGCGGAGTACGACACCGACGGGGACGGGACGCTCAGCGCCGACGAGGAGCAGGCCGTCCTCGACGCCCGCGAAGAGCGCGGCGACCCCGCCGACCGCCACATGCAGGGCCTCTGGCACATGCTCGGGCTGGTCTACGACCTCGACGAGTCCCACTCGCTGGACGACACCGAGCGCAGCACGATGCTCGAGGACATGACCGTGCGTTGCGACGCGCTCCAGGCGCAGCTCCTCGCCGAGTTCGACACCGACGGGGACGGCGTGCTCAGCGAGGAGGAGCTCGCGGTCGCGACGTCCGAGGCGGAGGCCGCGTTCGAGGAGGGCCACGACCAGACGTGCCCGGGCATGGAGGGGGGCGGTGCCGAGGGTGGGGAGCGGCCCGAGGGCGAGGGTGCCCCGCCCGAGGGCGGCGGGGAGCCGCCGGAGTTCCTCGAAGGGGGCGACCGCGCCGTGCCGCCGCCGTTCGTCGAGTTCGACACCGACGGCGACGGCCTCCTCTCCGACGCCGAGCTGGCGACGCTCCGCGAGACCATGCGCGAGCGCATCCGGTCCGGCGAGCCGCTGGTCGACGCCTTCGCCGAGTAGCTTCGCCGTCCCGCCGGCCCGTCCCCTTCCGGGGGAGGAGTCCGGGCCGGCGGGCTGGCCTACCCGTCCTCGAGCGCGCCGACGATCGGCGTGCCGAGCGACGGGTCCAGGTGTTCGGCGGGGTCGAGGCCGGCCAGGCGCAGCAGCGTGGCGCCGAGGTGCCCGGGCCCGAGGGTGACCCCGGACGCGTGGGCCTCCCCCGACGCGAGGTCCACCGGCTCCCCGGTGATGCCCTCGGTCCAGGCCCCCACGGTGCGTCCCCCCGCCACACCGGCGCCGATGAGGAGGGCCGAGGTCCACGTCCAGTGGTCCTTGCCCTCCGCCGCGTTGAGCTGGGGGGTCCGCCCCATCTCGCTGAGCACCACGACCGTGGTCTCGTCGAGCAGGGTGGGTGCGAGCTCCCCGGGTTGGGAGGCGAGGTCGTCGAGGGTGCGCGACAACGCGTCGAAGAGCGTCTCGAACAGGCCCTCCTGCTGGCCGTTGCCCGAGTGGGTGTCCCACAGCCCGTTGGCGCCTTGCCCGTAGGCGACGATGCCCGAGCGGGCGAGCCCGGCTGCGAGGGAACGCACGGCGTACCCGATGGTGTTGTACAGGTCGATCGCCGCGCCTTCGAGTGCTTCAGCCTGGGTTTGCAGGCGGGCGGCCCGCTCGCCGGCGAGCTGCTCGGCCAGCGCCAGTCGCGCGGGTTCTCCTCGCCCGGCCGTCGCCGCCCAGCGGTCGACGCGCGTGCGCACCCAGGCCTCCTCCAGCGCGTCCCGCTCGAAGGAGACGGGCGGAACGCTCACGTCGGAGCGAATCAACGCGTCGCCCTTCACCAGGCGGGCGAGCTGGCCCGCCATGCCCACCCGAACCGAGGCGCCCACGTGTTTGTGGGGGTAGATCGGCCCCGAAAGGTGAACGTTCGGCAGGATGCGGTCGGCGGTGCTCGTGCCCGCGACGATCGAGGCCCAGTCGTCCAGCCCGTCGTTGGCGACCCCGGTCATCGTGAGGCGGGTACACACGTCATGGGCCACGCTCGGGATCTGGACGCCGTTGATGAGGCACGTGGACGAGCCCCACCGCTCGAAGAACCCCCGCACCGACGGACGCGCGGCCCCGTCGGTGATCTGGAAACCGCCGACCTCGGCGGCGACGTCGCCGGCGTGGTGGTCGGTGGTGTCGTTGAAGATCGGCGCGAACGCGCTGCACACGTCCCAGCCTCCGGGGCAGAAGACGAAGAGGAACTTCCGCTCCGCGTCGCCGTCGGCCCGCAGGCGGCGCGGCCACGCGAGCCCCAACGCGCCGAGCCCGGCGGCGGTGAGGAGGCGGCGTCGGCTCGTGAACACCATCAGTAGGTCCAGAAGAGGGGGTCGCGCAGGAGGACCGTGACGATCGCGCTCCACGCCGACTCGGCGCCTTCGGTGCCGAGGATCGCGACGTAGAGCTCCCGTTCGCCGGCGAGCGTCTCGGCGTCGGCCGTCACGCCGTGCAGCCGCCGGTGCAGGGACTGCACGGCCGCTTCGAACTCGGGCCCCGCCGGGTCGATCGCCGCGAGGTCCGCGGGCTCGGCGGGAAGGAGTCGTCGTGCGGCCGGTTCGGCGGCGAGGTCGTTGCCCACGACGTAGGCGGCGCCGCCCTGCGCGAGCCGCCGTATGGCGTAGGCGCGGGAGACCGAGGGTTCGAGCCACGGCACCCGCGCGGCTTCGCCGTCGGCCCCGCCGAGGAGCGCGCGGTACCCCGTGGAGTCTTCGTCGAGCTGGTCGGCGCCCCCGTACGTCCACCGGAAGCCGGTGGCATCCTCCACGAGGTCGTGCAGGGTGTTGGGGCTCAGGACACGGACGGGGCGCGTGGCCTCGCGCTCGGTGTCGGTGGCCGGGTCGACCAGGGCGCCGGCGCGGTACTCGTCGGTCGCCAGCACCGCGCGCAGCAGGTCCTGGTAGCTCCAGCGCGACGTCAGGGCGGCCCCGAGGGACTCCACCACCTCGTCGTCGGCGGTGGTGGTCGTCCGCCCCCACAGGCGCTCTGCGGCGCGGCGCGCCGAACACTGCGGGAACCGCGGGTCGGCCGCGACCATGAGCCCGAGCTGCCCGGCGGCGGTGAGCGGCGTCCCGAAGTAGGCCGGCGCCGTCCCGGTCGCGTCGAGCCACAGGCCCTCGCGTTCCGGGTGGTACACCGTGAGCTCGCGGCCATCGAGGTCCTCGTACGGCCAGAAGCCGAAGAGGGTGCTGGCCAGCGGGTCGAGCGACGCGTGGCAGGCGATGCACCCCGGGTCGGTCGTGATGGCCGCCTCGAGGCCCTCGGTCGACTCCTCGGTGACGCCCTGGAAGACCACGGGCCGTGCCGCGACGTCGTAGCAGAGCAGCAGCTTCCCGAGGGTGGCGGCGCGCCCCCGGTTGTAGTTGAAGATGGTGGTGTGGAACCGCAACCACATGCCGCTGGTGGCGAGGATGCCGTTGGCGGGGCGGCCGTCGGTGTAGCGGGCCACCCGCCACGCGGCGGTGTCGGAGGCGTCCTCCAATTCCAGCGGCAAAAGCGACAAGAGCACGTCGTCGGCGAGGGTGTAGTCGGCGGTGACGATCTCGGTGTACGGGCGGTCCTGCGCGACCACGTGCGCGATGAGCCGGGCGGGTTCGTCGCCGAACGAGCGGGTGAAGAGGTAGCCGTCGTGGGGGTCCAGGCCGAACTCGGTCGGCTTGACGCGCAGCGTGTCCAGGCGGAGGAGCCACTCCTCGGCGAACAGGTCGACCAGGTGCGCCTCGAAGCCGGGGTCGGCGAACCACTGGTCGCGGAGCGTGTCGATGCCGCCCGGTTCAGCGGCTTGGGCGAGCTCCGCTTCGGTCGGCAGGCGGGCCCGCAGGTCGATGCTCACCCGGCGGGCCAGGCGGGCGTCGTCGAGCGGGACGAAGATCGGCGCCCGCGGCGCGTCGGTTGCGGTGTCGGTGGGGGTGCTCGTCGAGCACGCCAAGAGCCACCACAGGGTCATGGCACCTCCACCAACGCGAGCGCGAGCTCGGCGTACAGGCGCTCGTGTACCTCCGCGCCGAGGCACACCTCGCCCTCGTCACGGTCGCCGAAGCGCAGGGTGCCGCACCCCGAGCAGTCGTCGCGCAGCGCCACCGTCCACCACGCCGTGCTCGGGTCCCGCACCGCGAACGTGCCCGACGGCCCGCACCCGGCCACCCAGGTCAACGCGCGCAAATCGACGGCCGCGTCGTGCGCCGCGAGCCCGCCGGTGGCGCTCCCGTAGTAGCCCCCCTGGGGGTGGAAGTTGCCACTCAGGGTGATTCCGGCGTCGAGCATGGTGCCGAGCGGCCCGGGCTCGCCCGGGTGGTGGTAGCGCCCACCCCAGAACAGGTTGACCTCGGCCTGCCCCTCGGCGACGGTCCAGTTGTAGAGCGTGTTGCCGCCCGCGACGATCTCTTCGCCACCGGGCAGGGTCCGGCCGGTGAGTGAGAACAGGTCCCAGACGTCCTCTCGGCGGATCTCGCCGTCCTCGAGGTTCACGTACACGATGAGGTCGCCGTCGATGTCCACGGACTCGCCCGTGCACCCGCCCGTCCAGTACATCGTCCAGTCGGCGGGGTCGGTGGCGTCGACATCGCGGGAGGGACAGCCCGCGTGCCGCCCCTCGAGGTCGAGCATCAGCGTGCCGAGCCAGTCGTGGAGGAAGAACGGGGTGAGCGGCGCCGCGTCGAGCACCTGCACCGCGAGGTCGGACACCTCGTTCGCCTCGAGCTCCGCGACCAGGGCCGGCGCGGTGTACGCGGCGGCGCCGTCGCCGCACGCGAGCCAGGCCTCCAGGCGCTCCAGGTCGGCGGCCGGCACACCTCCCCCGATGGGCATGGTGCCGTCGTCGAGCGCGCTGCGCACGATGGCTGCAGCCCAGGTGCGCACCTGGGCTTCGGTGTCGAAGTCGACCCCCTCGGGCGCCCCGCGCCGGTCGGGCGTGGCGGCCGAGTGGCACGAGCGGCAGTAGCTCGCGAAGAACCCCGCACCCCACGTGTCCCAGGTGTAGGCCGGGTCGACGCACGCATCGACCGTCGCGACGGGCGAGGTGGCACAGGCCGCGAGCAGGACCAAGGCGAACATCGGCCCCGAGGGTACCACCCCCACCTCGCGGGGCGCGTCAAGCTTCGGTGCGGGGGCCGGGCACGACGCGGCGACCCGGGGCGCGGGTCGGCGTCGGGTGGGGGCCACGCGCGGCCTCCGCGGACACAGAAACGAAGTCACCCCCGGGTCCTGCCGGGCCGGGTGAAATTGGCGCTCGCTCCGCCGCAGGTTCGCAAGCGAACCTGCGCTGCGCTCGGCCAATTCCACCCGACCCGTCACCCGCCGCGTCACCGAACCGGCCAACGGGCGGCGGCGTCTGGCACAAGGGGACGCCGAACCGCGAGGGTCTTGCTGCACCGGCCCCAGGTCGGCGAGCGTGGCAGCGTCGAACTTCGAGCGGGTTGGGTGAGCGTGGCGGCGGCAGTGGACCGCACCGGCGGCTCAGCCGCGGAACTGGCCCGCCGACTTGAGGAAGTTCGGGGGCGGCTCCAGGGTGCCGAGCTCCGCCTCGTACACCACGCCCGCTTCGTCCTCGCGGACGCGGGGCAGCCCGAAGTTGTCGAACAACTCAGCCACGAGCTGGTTCTTCGCGGTCGGGAGGTACTCGCCGCGCACGCGTCGGTACCCGAGCTCGCGCGCCCGCTCGACCACCTGCGCCCACAGGTGCTGCTCGACCGTCCGCCCGATCACGCGGCAGCTCATCAGGAGCGTGTCCACCCGCAGGGTGTCGGGGTCGTCGGGTACGCCGAAGATGACGCCGACGAGCCCGTGGTCCCCGAAGCGGTCGCGCACCCGGAGCGTCAGCAGGATCGTGCGCGGGTCCTCCATCCACGCGCGCAGCGTGTCCTCGCCGTGACGCCGCGTCGTGACGTTGAACTGGTTGGTCTTGCCGAGGAGCTGTACGACGCGCTGCATGTCGGCGTCGTCGACCGGGCGCAGGTCGGCCACCATGTCCAAGGACACGAGGTAGTCGTCGAGCGAGGTGAACGCGGTCCGTGCCGCTTCGCGTTGGGCCTCGGCCTGGTACTGGGCGCCGCGCTCGGCGTCCTCGGCGGTGAGCGGCAGGCTCTCGAAGAACAACGCAGCGTCGAGCGCCGCGACGTATTCGGCCGGGTCTTCCGGGACGTCGACCACCTCGACCTGGGGCAGCGCCTGGCGCACCTGCTCGCGCTCGGCCGGGTTGTCGTCGAAGAAGACGAAGCTGTCCAGTCCCAGGCGGAGCGTCTCGGCCGTGCGGGCGATGCTGCGCGCTTTGGGCTCCCAGTGCGCCTCGAACGCGGCGAAGTCGCTGAGCGCCAGCACCATGTCGGGGTTCTTCTGGAACGGCTCCTGCGCGTCGGCGAGGTTGTTCTTCGAGGCCACGGTCAGCACCACCCCGCGCTGGCTGAGCCCCTTGCAGTACGCCTGGAAGCTGCGGAACGCCTCGCCGTCGGGGCTCTCGCCGAGCTGCACGCCGAACGGGCCCAGCTCCCCGACCACCCCGCCCCACAAGGTGTTGTCGAGGTCGAGGACCAGGACCTTCTTGGGCCCGGTCATCAGCGCGCGGATGCCCGCCTGGAGGTGCCGAGCGAGGCGGAGCGCCCCCTCCTCGGAGAACGGCTGTCGGGTCCAGTTGTACCGCCGGGGGTCGTAGAACCGCTCGCGGCCCATCTGGCCGCTGACGGCCTCGAGGTCGACGAAGTAGGCCCCCGACGGCAGGTTGGCCCGGAGCGCGTCGTTCATGCGCCGGCACAGGCGCATGCGGCCGTCGGGACCGCCCGCCAACATCACCCCCTGGGCGCCCGGTGCGGTCCAGTCGTAGCCGACCTGGACGAGCTTCGCGCCCTTCCGCGAGGCCCACGCCGCCTGCCAGTACGCGAGCTCCGCGTCGATGCGCTCGGCCTCGCCGCGCGCGTCGGCGGCGAGGAGCCGCTGCGTCCACGGCAAGAGCACCACGACGTCGGGCGGCTCGTGCCCGGTGAGCTCCTGGAGCACGTTGTCGTACTCGCCGTCGCTGACCCGGAGCGCCGCGTCGCGCGCCCACGCCACGGCGCTGAGGAGCGGCACCAACCACGACGTCGTGCACTGGCCCAAGAGCCGCACCCGCGGCGCCTTCGGGGCGTCGAGGTGCTTGAGCAGGAGCCGGCCGGCGCGCTCGTGGGTGGCGGCGTCGACCCCGGCGGGCCGGAGCCCGTCGCGGAGGGTACGCAGCGCCGCGTCGAGCTGTCCCTCGCGGCGCAACCGGTTGGACTCGGCGACGAAGTCGGACATGGAGGCTCCCCGAGAGCGGGCCTAGGGCTGGTCGCGGCGCTCGAGGACCAGGCCCATCGAGCGCGGCAAGAAACGTGCACGCGGCAACGTGCGCTTGGGGCTGACCGACATCGTCTCGACCACGCGCAGACCGTGCTTCTCGCACAGCACCACCAGCTCCGACTCGCGTCGGAACTCGTAGATGTGGTCGACCTGCGCGGCGGTGATCGCGCCCGCCAGGTACGCGCGTGCGCCCGGCTTGAGCAGGTTGGCGATGTTCGCCACCAGCAGGCCCGGGTCTTCGAGGTGCTCGATGAGGAAGCTGCAGATCACCGCGTCGGCCGACGCCGTGGGCATCGTCGCGAGGTCGAGGGCGTTGCGCTGGGTGTAGGTCACCCGGTCGGCCACGCCCGCGGACTTCGCGATCGAGCTCGCGATCGCGATCGACGAGGGGCTGATGTCGAAGCCCTGGAGCCGCGCATCGGGCCGGTTCTTCAGCGCCCAGACCCCCCACCCGCCGTGGCCGGGGGCGATCTCGACCATCTGCGGTGCGCCGGGCAGGCGGGCCAGGAAGCGGTCGCGGAAGAAGAGCGACAACTCCATGTGGTGCGACCAGCAGAAGTTGGTGATGAACACCCCCCACAGGTAGTCGTCCATCACGTCGCGCTGGCTGTAGACGTGGGCGTTGCACTCGGCGAACGACGAGTTCTCGTAGTGGCCGTCGGCCTCGTAGCGGGCCTGGGCCATGATCACGTCGCTGGAGAACTGCACGAACGCGTCGATGCAGCGCGCCTGCCACCCGTCTTCGCCCCAGACGCCGGCCGCCCAGCCCAGGAACTGCTCCGCGACCGCGTCCCACGCCGCCGGGTCGACCTCGCGGGCCTCCTGGATGCCGCGCAACGAGCGGGGGTGGTGCTCGCTCACGTAGGCGAAGAGCGCCTCGGCCCGGCTCATCCGCCGGCCTTCATGCGGTCGACGAGGTCGGCCAGCTCGCCCACGTTCTTGAGCCCCGCCACGTTGCCGCTCTTGAAGCGGACGCCGAACGCGCGCTCGACGGCGATCATCAGCGTCACGTGCATGACCGAGTCCCAGCCGGCGACGTCCTTGGCGCTGGAGGTGCGGGTCACGGTCAGGTCGTCGTCTTCGAAGACCTCGCGGAACACGTCATTGAGCTTGTCGAGGGTGGACATACGTTTCTCCTAGAATTGGAAGTAGATGAAGTCGGTGGCGGTGGTGCGGACCGAGCTGAAGACGGCGATGGCGAAGACGGCCCAGGCGGTGGTCTGCAGCGGCAACAACCACGGGGCCCGCTCCACCTTGGGGAGGACGAACTTCTCGAAGCTCATCGCGGCCACCAGGGGCAGCGACGCGGCGATGCACAAGCCCACCATCGAGGTGGCCACGATCCACTGCTCGCGGCTGCCGTCGAACGGGTTGAGCTGGAGGCGGGCCCAGGAGTTGCTCAAGAGCGGCTCGCGGAAGATGTACATGCCGAGGACGGTGACGCCGAACTGCAGCGGCACCGTGACCCAGCGCCACCCGCCCTGCTTCTTCAGCTTCTTCGGCAGCTTCGCAAGGATGGCGGTGTAGATCGTCGCCATCGTCGCGTGGTAGAGGCCCCACACGACGAAGTTCCAGGTCGAACCGTGCCAGATGCCGGAGGCGAGCATCGTGATGAACAGCGCGCGGGTGGTGTGCCAGAAGGGCGACCACTCGCCGGTGAACGGGAGGGTGACGTAGCGCCGGACCCACGGCGAAAAACACGCCGGCAGGTACACGTAGTCGCGCAGCCACGTGCTGAACGAGATGTGCCACCGCTGCCAGAACTCCATCGGCGTGGCGGCCATGTAGGGGTGGTCGAAGTTCTTCATCAGCTCGATCCCCAACATCCGCGAGGTGCCCCGCGCGATGTCGGTGTAGCCGGAGAAGTCGGCCAACGCCTGGACGGTGAACCCGAGCGCGCCCGCCCACACCATTGCCCACGACGGGTCGGGGTGGGCGAAGATCGCGTCGACGTAGGGAGAGATCGTGTCCGCCAACGCGATCTTCTTGAAGGCGCCCCACAACGCGAGCCCGAAGCCGGAGCGGACCAGCTCCACGTCGAACTGCCGCGGCGTGTTGAACTGCGGCATCATGTTCGACGGCCGCTCCACCGGCCCGGCGACCAGCTGCGGGAAGTAGCTGCCGTAGAGCAGGTACGTCTCGACGTTCGGCTCCATCTTCACGCGCTCGCGGTGCACGTCGATGGTGTAGGCGAGGTTGTGGAAGGTGTAGAACGACAACCCGAGCGGCAGCCCGACCCGCAACAGCCGCACCGAGTCGGGGAGCACCTCGGCGAACGCTTCGACGAACCAGCCGAAGTACTTGAACCCGCACAACGCGGCGATGCACAGCGCCACCGTGGCGCCCACGATGCGACCGCCCCACTCCGGCCGGGCGACGATGGCGCGCCCGGCGCCGTAGTTGACCAGGGTGACCGCCGCCAACAAGGCCAGCATCCACGGGTGCACCCACCCGTAGAACGTGAAGCTGGCGAGGATGAGCACGCGGTTCTGGAGCTTCACCGTGGGGAAAGCCCAATACAGGGCGAACACCGTCAGGAAGAAGCCCAGGAACTCGACCTGGACGAAGGACATGCCGGGGCCCTCCTATCTCGCTCTCGGGGGCGACGGCCCGCGACCGTCCGCACGTCGGGCCCGAGCCGCCGGCCGTCGCGCGGCGGTCGGAGTCAGAACATCCCGCTCGTGCGCTTGACCTGGAGCGTGGCGCGCCCCTTGGCGAACCGCGCCTCCACGGTGTCGCCCGCCTTGAGCGTGGCGGCGTCGGTGACCGCGAGCCCGTCGCGCTGGACCAGCGCGTAGCCGCGGTCGAGCACCCGCAGGGGCGACAGCGCGTCCAGGTGGCGCGCCGCTGCCTCCGCGCGGTCACGCTTCCGCTTGGCGACGCGCGCCATCGCCTTGCGCAGCCGATCGTCGAGCTCGTCGGCGCGCGTGCGGGCCCGATCGATGCGTTGTTTCGGGTGCTGCAGACGCACGCGCTTGAGCCGGTCGCGCAGCACGGTCACCCGCCGCTGCATCGCGCGGCCCAGGCGGAGCCGGCGGTCCTGCACCCACTGGCTGAGCTCGGCGCGCACCGGGACCACCTTCTCGGCGGCGTGGCTCGGGGTCGCGGCGCGCAGGTCGGCGGCGTGGTCGCACAGCGTGGTGTCGATCTCGTGGCCCACGCAGCTCACGATGGGGGTCCGGCAGCGCGCGACCGCGCGCACCACGACCTCTTCGTTGAAGCAGAAGAGGTCCTCCGCCGAGCCGCCGCCGCGCCCGACCAGGATGACGTCGGACTTGCCGTGGTCGTCGAGGAGCGTCACTGCGGCGGCGATCTCTTCGGCGGCGCCATCCCCCTGGACGCGGCACGGCGCCACATACAGCGGCAGTCCCGGCCAGCGCTGCCCGAGGACGCGGCGGATGTCCTGGAGCGCGGCGCCGGTGGGGCTGGTCGCGACCCCGATCGCGCGCGGGTAGGCGGGGAGCGGCACCTTGTTGCGCGGGTCGAAGCAGCCCTCGGCCGCGAGCTTCTGCTTGAGCTCCTCGAGCCGCCGCGCCAGCTCGCCGGCCCCGGTGAGCTCCATCCGGCGCACGATCAGGGAGAAGCTCCCGCGGGGTGCGTACACGTCGACCCCGCCGCGGAGCAGGACCTTCTCCCCGTCGCGGGGAGGTTTGCGCACCGCGGCGTTCTCCCGGGCGAACATCGCGCACGCGATCACCGCGTCGGACTCGGGGTCGCGGAGCGAGAAGTACCAGTGGCCGCGCGCGGCGGGCTTGAAGCCGGTCACTTCGCCTTCCACCCACACGTCGTCGAACTGGCCGGTGATGAGCGCGCCGATCGCACCGACCAGCTGCGACACGCGGTACTTGGGCGGCGTGGCGCTGCTCATGCGCCGCCGCCGGCGAGGACCACCACCGAGTAGGCGACCGCGGGCTCGTCGCCCGGGTTGTGGTAGCCGTGGCGGGCGTCGCCGCGGAACGACACGACGTCGCCCGGGCCCGCGCGGTGCAGCTCGCCGGCCACGCTCACCTCGATGATGCCGCGCTCGCAGGTGAGGTACTCGCGCGTGCCCGGCGTGTGCGGGATGCCGGTGAACCGGCCGCCCGGGGGCAGCTCCATGCGCTCGATCTCGGCGCCGGGCACGGGGTCGGGGAGGCACTTCTGCACCACCGCGCTGCCGGGGTGGCGCACCGGGAGGCTCCCCCGCGGGTGCAGCCGCGCTTCGCTGCGCGGCCGCCCGAGCAGCTCCTCGACGGACACCCCGAGCGCCGCCGCCGCGGCCGACAACACCGCGAGGGTGGGGTTGGCGCCGCCGGACTCGAGGTTGGACCACGTCGCGCGCGGGATGCCCGCCGCGCGTGCGATCTGGCCCTGGGACACCCCGCGGGCCGCGCGCAGTTGGCGGAGGTTGCGGCCGAGGTTGGCGGCGGGGTCGTCCACCGCCGCGGCCTAACCGTTACCGGTTGAACACGTAGCCTGCGCCGCGCAGCGTGAGGATCCGTTTCGGGTGGCGGGGATCTTCTTCGATCGCGGCGCGGATCCGCGAGATGTGCACGTCGATGCTCCGGTCGAAGGCCTCGAGCTCCTGCCCGCGCACCTTCTCCAT
>SXOM01000232.1 GCA_005776735.1 Pseudomonadota bacterium | reverse complement strand
GGGCAGCGCCGCGAGCTCGGCCAGCGCGCCCGCGGCGAGCGCGTCCAGCGCGGCGAACCGCGGATCGTCCGGCGCGGGCGGCTCCACGCGCACGGCGTGGCCGGCTCGCACCCACGCCCCGGCTCGCTTTTGCTGTTTTTCGACCTCGGCCCGGCACGCGGTGAGCGACAGGGGCGTGCGGGTGCGCTGCGCGACCCGGCGGGCGGCGACGAGGTCGATCGCACGCACGATCGCGCCGATTCGAACGCCGCGGACGAGCCACCCGCGCAGCACCAGGGCGTCGGCACTGGAGAGCAGCGGCGCTCCCCCCCGTGCCGCGACGAGGTAGGCCCGAACGGCCTCGGCGCTGTCTGCGAGCGCCTGATCGCCGTCGCCCGATGCCTGCTTCACCATGCCCCCACCGCCGCGCCGTCGCGGCTGCGGGCTCGGCGTATTATCCTCCGCCCTCCCTCGCGAGAGCCTGATGCGTCGACTCCCCCTGCTTTCGGCCTGCCTGTTCTCCCTGGTCCTGTCGGGCCCCGCCTGGGCGGCCGACGACGACGAGGACGAGGCCAGCACCGAGTCCAGCAAGGACAAGAAGAAGAAGAAGAAGTCCGACGACGACGACATCCCGATGGGCGACGAGCTCAAGGTCGACGAGGCGGACTTCAAGGAAGATCCGCCCGACACCACGCCCAAGCCGCCCCCGGTCGAGGACGAGGCCGAGGAGCCCGAGTCCGACGACCTCGACTTCACCGACGACCCCGACGAGGACGACGACCTGAAGTTCGACGAGGACGAGGACGTCCAGGAGTCGGTCAAGCCGCGCGGCCCTGGCGAGGACACCGCGCAGATCTACCGGGACACCCAGAAGAAGTGCAAGGACATGACCCCGGACGAGGAGGCCCTGACCTGGGAGGCCTACCTCAAGAAGTACCCCAAGACGCTCTTCAAGGACCGCATCGAGGAGCGGATGGACGAGCTGGGCGCGCTCATGTTCGGCGAGCGTGTGCCGGGGAGCGACAAGGGCGCCCGCGCGGTCGACGCCGCGCAGCGCGAGCTCAACTTCGCGGTGCCGTTCAGCCTGTCCTCGATCGACACCCGCTCCCACGTCTCGCTCGGCGTGCAGTGGGGGTTCCCCGCGTGGTTCGGCGGCAAGCTCGACGCCGAGTACGCGTTCATGCGCCAGGCCAGCGCCCACATCTTGCTCGGTCGCGACTTCGCGGGGGCGGTGGTCCAGCCCGGCGCCAAGTACGCCCTGCTCAAGTCGTCGCGCACCGGCACGCTCCTGACCGCCGGCCTCGACGTGAAGATCAACACCGGGCCCACGTTCGTCGCGTTCCGGCCGATCATCGGCTTCGGTCAGCGGCTGCGCGTGGCCAAGGGCCTCGATCTCTCCGCCCAGATCGCCGCCGACCTCGAGACGCGCGCCGACAGCGACATCCGGTGGAGCGCCGGGTTCAACGCCGAGCTTCGCCCCAACGAGATCATCGCCCTGTTCTGGGAGTGGTCGTGGGACGCCAAGTACTTGTCGCACCCCGACGTCGACGACAGCTTCCGCTTCTTCACCACCACCTTCGGCCTGAAGTTCAACGCCATCAAGCCGAAGAACGAGCAGGGCGGTGGCCGGCTCGACGTGGGTGTGGGTGCCGCGTTCCCGTACGCCACCAACTATTGGGGCTTCTACGCCGGTGGTGTCGACCTGATGGGCGACTACTACCTGTAGGTCCGTCGGCGCGTTCGGGGCGGCGCCGCGCGACCGTCCGCTCGTCGAGCCGGCTCTGGCCGGCGCCGCGCGCGGTGCGGGCTATTCCGTGCCGGCCCAGCCCACGCCGAGGGCGGCCAGGCGCTCCTTCAGCAGGCCGAGCTGTTCGCGGGGCACCACGCACTCCCCGGGGCCGACCTGGCGCCGCAGGAGCGGCCCGGCCACCCGGTCGCGTCGGAGCGCGTCGGCGACCTCGGTCGGGAGCCGCACCAGGACCGCGTCGACCGCGGTCGCCGGCTGCACGCCGGCCCCCGCGAGCACCATGGCCTCGATCTCCCCCGGCAGCTCGCCGCCGTGGTAGTCGCGCAGCCGCGTGAGCAGAACCTGCGGTTGGGCGTGGGCCCGCAACGTGGGCGTGTACACCCAAGCGTCGCCTTCGCGGCCCTCGGGGCGGCCGACGCGCGACAGGGTCACCCGGAGGTCGAGGGGGTCCCAGCCGTCGGGGACCATCATCTTGCCGTGCAGCACCACGAAGCGGGCGCGGGGGCGCGTGGTGTAGTCGATGATCCGGCCGTGGTCGGCCGCGGTCGCGACGCGGAGGCGCCCATCGGCATCCTCCACCACGTCGACGCCGGTGAGCACGGTCAGGCGGGTGGCGCTGCGTTGCCACTCCCGGACCTGGTCGCGCACGTTGTGGGGCACGCCGGTGCGGCTGTGCTCCTCGAGGAAGTCGATGGTGTCGCGGTGGCCGGCTCCGAGCTCCGCGACGATGCCGTCGCGGCTCAGCCGATGGCGGCGCAACGAGTCGCCGTCGACGTAGGGCGCCAACCGCGCGAGCCGCCCGTACACCTCGACGCGCAGCTCGGCGACGTGGCACAAGAGCTCGGCGTCGGGGGTGAGCAGGAAGCCGCCCTGGGGCCGCGGGCGCGGCACCGGGAGGCGGAACGCGGTAACCATCTCGTGGTCGCGGACCGCGTCGATCGCGCCGGCGCGGTGCATCACGTCGAGCGCGGCGAGCAGCGCGGGCAGCTCCACCTCGCGGAACCCGTGGTCGTCGAACAGCTCGGGGCGCTGGGGGTAGCGCTTGTGGTGCGGGCTGTAGAAGACCTCGCGGCCGGGGCCGGCGAGCAGGTCGACCAGCCAGTCCGTGCGTGTCCACTCGGCGCGCACCAGGCGCAAGACGAGGGCGGCCGCCGCAGCCTCGGTGGCGCCGCCCAGGAGCGAGGTGACGTCGGCGAGCGGGCGCGGGTGGGCTTCGGGGAAGCCGTGCAGCTTGCCGTTTCCGGCGCGCACGAGGCCGGTGGCGCGGGCGTACCGCAGCGCGAGCGACCAGCGGTGGTCGTCGTTGCCGAGCTGGGTGTACAGCCGGCGCTCGACGTCGCGCCGGAGGCTCCCGTCCTGCGTGAGGGCGGCGGGGGTGGCCTCCAACGCGGCGGCCACGACCACCGCGTCCCACCGCACCTCGCCGGGGGGGAAGCTGGGTGGCGCTTCGAGGGGCGCGGGCGCCGTCGAGAAGCCGAGCGTGCGCACCGCCGGGTTGAGCCGGCACGACCCGGCGTAGTGCTGGGGGTGCAGGCTGCCTTCGCTCCAGGTCGACGCGCGGGGGAGGAGCAGGGCGGCGGCCCACAGGGGGCCACCTTCGCGCGCGACGCGCTCCCGGAGGCGCTCCGGAACCGGCTCCCCGGGGGTGGCGACGAGGCTCAACAGGTCGAGCAGCGCGCGCGCAGGCTCCGGCAACGCGGCGATCGCGGCGGTCAGCGCCGCCGGGTCTTCGACCGCGGACTCGGCCACCGTCATGGTGGCGCGGAAGGCCGGGTCGTAGGCACGGACGAGGCGGCCCGGGGGCGGAGGCGCGGTGGACACGAAGCCGGTACCTATCCGATCGGGGCTCCTCCGCCCGCCCGTTTCACTCGGCGGAGCCGAGGACGGTCACCTCGAGGCGCCCCACGAGGGGCTCTCCGTCGTCCGTCGCCGCCTGTTCGAACCGGAGTGCGCCGTGCCCCAGGTAGGCGGCCTGGGCCCATTGCCCGCCGGTCTCGGGGCTGTTGTAGAGGAGCATCGCCACCGCCGCGTCGCCGTCGATCGGGACCTCTCCGCCGTCGACCGCGAGGGCGGGGTCGAAGGTGACGTACGGTGCCAGCCACGTGTCGGGCGCGATCTCGCTGATGGTGAGCCACAACGCGTCGCCGCTGCCGTCGTCGGCCCACCCCACGCTCACGCCACTCTCCAGGGCGACGTACTCCACGCCGGCGAGCTCGTAGTACGGCAGGGCGGTGCCTCCGGTGTACAGGTCGCCCCCCGGGTAGGTGCCGAACGTGCCGGCGAAGTCGACGGTGACCACCCCCACGTCGGTCCAGCAGAGCTCGCCGCGGAGCGCGCCGGGGTCGAAGCGGCCGCCGAGCGTGGCTTCGAGGTCGGACGCCCGCGCGGCGACCACGTCGCGCAGATCGGCGATGGCGGTGCGTTGGCTCGCGCTGTCGACCGGCGCCACGAGGTCCTTCCAGGCGTCGAGGGTGTCCAGGCGCGCGGCTTCGTTCCACTGCTCCGCGAGGAGCCGCTCGAGCGCCGCGATGTACCGCTCCCGACCTTCGTCGTGGGCGATCAGGCGGTTGGCCAAGGCGCTCGTGGTCGCCACCCACACCGGCTGTCCGGCGCCGAACGGCTGGCGCGAGTCCCAGACCGCGTCGGGGCCGCTCGCGATGAACCGGAGGCGCCCGTCCTCGGCCGCGGCGTAGACGTAGAAGTTGTTGGTGTTGCCGTTGTACCCGTCCCAGTGCCCGGCGAGCGACTCGGCGGCCCAGAACGTGAAGAACCGATCGAGGTCCACCACCAGGTCCAGCTCGGCCAACAGCGCGTCGTCGTCGGCCTCGAGCGCGGCCACCACGGCGAGCAGCTCGTGGCCGTCGGCGCCGTCGCTCTCCGGTTCGAAGGTCTGCGTCCACCCGTCGCGGAAGTCGCTGAGGGTTCCTTCGTACAACGACGCGGGGGGCGCCCCCTCGCGCCGATGGACGAGGTCTTCGTCGATGGCCTCGGTCTGTGCGTACACGCCGAGGTCCTCGCCGTTGACGACCACGTGGGCCAGCGCACATCGCGGCGCGACGAGGCCGGCGTCGGCGAACCACTGGTGCGCCAGGCAGGTGCGGAGGCGGCTCGGGTCCTGGTTGTTGTTGTTGAGGACCAACTTCCGCAGCCCGTGGTAGCGGGCGCCGTCCTGGTAGCGGTCCACGTCGACGCGGAGGCTCGGGCGGTCGGCGGTGACCGAGCCGAGCAGCCCCTTCTTCCGCACCGCCACCGATCCGAGCGCTTCGCCGTCGACCGTCACGTCGGCCGCGAACCACGTGTAGGGGCTCGGCCACGGCCCGTCCATGCACTCCTCGGCGAACAGCTCGTAGAAGTTGCGCTCTTGAACCCGCAGCTCCGCCCAGTCGGACGGGTCGAGGGTGACGACCACCTCGTGCAGCACGGTCGGGTCGTACACGACGTCGGCTTCGGCGCCACCCTCCACCGCGGGCCCCGCGGCGGTGTCCGGGGGGGCGGACTCGGCCGGGTCGGCGTCGGGCGCGGGCGCGCATCCCATCACGAGGAGCAGCATCATCGACAGGTATGACCCCCGGGCGCGCCCTGCCGCAAAGGAATTCGGCTACGCTCGGGGGATGCTGTGGCTCCTCGTGCTCGCGTGTGCTCCCGAGGTGGTCGACCTGCCCGCCCCGGCCGCCGTCGCGACGGGTGCACCGCCCTGGGTCGTCCTCACCGTGCACGTCGAGGGTCTGCTCGAGGATCACCCCGCCCACGTCGAGGAGCTGCGCGAGCTCCTCGCGGAGGCCGCCGAGCACGGCGTCCCGCTCACGATCGAGGCCTCTCCGGAGTTCCTGGCCGACGAGCTCGCGTACGGGGGCACGGTGCTCCAGGAGGCGCAGGCCGCCGGGCACGACGTGAGCGTCCACGCCAACGTGTACGCACACGAGGACTCGTACCGCGAGGCGGCCGACCATCTCCGCGGCCTGCTGCGCGACGAGCGGTCCCTCGGCGTGCACCCGCGGCCGCACGCGTCGGGCCTGTGCTCGCAGCAGGACTGGGTGGCGCTGGCCGAGGAGGCCGGCCTGGCTGCTGCCGGCGGCATCGTGGCGTACTGCCTGCGCAGCCTGGACGACCTGCCCCCCGAGTACGCCGCCTACGCGGCCTGCGACGACCCCGCCGCCTGCCATGAACGGGTGCCGTTGGCGCTGCCGCAGCGACTCTACCCGTGGCGCGCCGAGCGCGGTGGGGACTGGCTCGCCGAGGGGGGCGACGCCGGCTTGTGGCTCGTGCCCGCAGCGGTCAGCTACCCCTGCGCCGCGGAGGCCGAGGCCGACCCGGCCGCGGAGTCGTGCACGATCTCCGGCGAGGACGTGCCCGCGGTCGCCCGCGCGCTCGAGGCGGCCATCGCCGACCGTTCGAAGGAGCGGGTGAAGGCCTTCAACCTGACGTGGAGCTACGGCAGCTTCACCAGTCGCCGCCAGATGGCGAACCTCTTCGAGATGATCGGCGAGCGGGTGGACGACGGGCGTGCACGCTGGGCCACGATGGACGAGCTGACCGACGAACTCGACGCGCAGGGGCCGTAGGGCCCCAACCCGGTCGATGGACGCGCGGCGCCTCCGGTTCGTGGGCCAGACGTATGGAAACGTCGCCGTCCTGTTCCCGGACCGGTCGGAAGCCGGTGCTACCTGAGCGGCGTTGGAACTGCATCGTCCCCCTCCCGCGGTCCCGCTGGACCACAACGAGCCGCAGGCCCCGGCTTCGGTCCTCGCGCGAGTCTTCCTCCACGAGGACCTGAACTTCCTCGTGACCAACCGACTGCCCCGGCGCCTGGTGACCCGGCTGGCCGGTCGCTTCAGTCGCATCCGGAGCCGACCGCTCACGCGCGCGACCCTGGCCGTCTGGCGGCTGTTCGCGGACGACCTCCGGCTCGCCGAGGCGCGCACCCAGACATTCGAGAGCCTGCACGAGTGTTTCATTCGCGAGCTGAAGCCGGGGGCGCGGCCGATCGCCGCGGACCCCGCGACGGTGGTTTCGCCGTGCGACGCCGTGGTGGGGGCGTTCGGCGTGGTGTGCGACGGCATGGTCCTCCAAGCCAAGGGCTTCCCCTACCGCCTGGCCGACCTGTTGCCCGACCCCGCGCTCGTGCGCCGGTACGAAGGCGGGAGCTTTGTGACACTCAGGTTGAAGGCGAACATGTACCACCGGTTCCACGCGCCCACCGCGTGCCGGATCACGAGTGTCGACTACATCTCGGGCGACACGTGGAACGTGAACCCGATCACGCTGCGCCGCGTGGAGAACCTCTTCTGTCGCAACGAGCGCGCGGTGCTCGACCTGGAGCTGCCCGGGGGCCGGCGAGGCCTCACGCTCGTGCCCGTGGCGGCGATCCTGGTCGCGAGCATCCGGCTGCATTGCCTGGGCCAGACCCTCGACCTGTCGTGTCGCGGCACCAACGCGATGCCTTGCGATGCCAGCTACAAAAGGGTGATGAGTTGGGCTATTTTCACGCCGGCTCCACCATCCTTGCTTTTGCCGACCGCAGCTTCCGCCTCCACCCCGACCTCGCCGAGGGGGCCACCCTCCGTATGGGCGAGCCCCTCCTCATCCACACCACCGGAGCGAACGCATGACCCCGTCCACGATCCGTCCGCAGCTCAGCTTCCGCGAGGAGCTGCGCGAACAGCGTTGGGATGACCACCGCTACTACCACCAGAGCCGCATCAACCCGCCGCTCCACCGGATGAGCGCGTGCACCTGCCGCGTGGTGTACGCGCTCGCGCCCTTCGAGCCGGCGATCACCGCGTTCCTCGGGTGGGTGGTCGCGATGTGGGGCCGCCAGTCGGGCCACTTCTTCTTCGAGCCGCGGGGCCACGACACGATCCACGACGTGTCGTTCCAGACCAAGGAGGACATCAAGGTCGGCTTCAACCTGGAGCGGAAGGTCATCCTCCTCTCCATCTGGATTGCGATCCCCATCGTCCTGTACTTCGACTCGACGGCCTTCGGCCTCTTGGCGCCCGCCGCGGGTTGG
>SXOM01000231.1 GCA_005776735.1 Pseudomonadota bacterium | reverse complement strand
CGAGGAGTTTGTTCTGCGCGAGCAGATCCTCGTTCCGCGCCCTCAGCTCCTTGATGACCGTATCCTGGTTGCGGACCTCGGCCTTGGCGTCATCGACGCTCCGCGCGCCGGCGGGGAGCGTGGCGATGTCGAACTGCGAGCGGGATTGGTGGGCGTGGCGACGGCGGTGAACCGACGCGGCGGGGTGGCTCGCGCTCGCATCGCAGCCGGGCGCCCGCCCGCCTCTGCTCGCGACCCGACCGGTCGCGGGGCGCCCGCCAACGTCGCACCGCTACCCCTCCTCCGCCCCACGTGGGGCGGCGCACTCCGTCCGTTGCCGCCCTTCGGGTGTCACCCGCCCGGCGTGGCGCACGCGGCCGGCGCAGGATCGAGCTTCTGCTTGCCGACCGCGACGTCGGTGAAGCGGAGGATGCGATCGCCGCTGGTCCGCTCCAAGGAGAGGCGCAGGTCGCCGACCGGCATCGGTGCCGACCACGTCCACGCCGCGCCGCGACCGGACTGAAGCACGTACTCCCACCCCGACACGTCACCCTCGGGCGTGGTGTGCAGCAGGTACCGATCGCCCGGAGTGAGCCCCACCCCCGCGTAGAACAGCCGCAGGTCGGCGCCGTCGGCGGTGCGCACCACCCCCGGGTCGAGGACCTTGGCGGGTGCCAGGAGCCAGAACTGGTCGTTGACGAACATCGCCCACGCGGTCTGTTCGAGCTCGGAGGTCCCAGTGTAGGGCACGGGCACCGTCGCGCGACAGGCGCGGCCCGCCTCGTCGGACCACCGGACCTCGACCCGCCCCCCCTGGATGTCCCATGCGTGGGTGCGCGTCATCGTTCCCACCCCAAACGTGAACCGCAGGCCCTTCTCGGCGTATGGGTCGCCCGCGCGTGCGGCCACCCTCGCGGCCAGTGCCGACGCCTCTGGCGCCTCCGCGAGCACGATCCCGTCGAGCTTCACGCTGCGTTCGAGCAGTGTCATGCTCGCGACGACCTGGCCGGCGACCTCGGTGGTGTACTGCACCGGGGGGCCGGGCAGGCGCTTTGCGAAGTGGAACCGCTCCACCGTCGGGGCGCCGTCGACCATCGCGGAGACGGTGTACAGCGTGGTGTCGAACGCGCCGCCAGGGACCTCGACCCGGCTGTCCTCGACGAGCGTGCCGACGCGCGGAAAGGTCGCATGCGACAACAGCTCCGCCCACTCGTCGCGCTGGGGCCCCACCGCTTCGAGCAGCGTGGTCCCGTCCTCGGCGTAGATCGTGACCTCGCGCGTACCCCCCGCGACGTCGACCGCGGTGAAGCGCCACTGGACGACGGTGGTGGGCCGCCCCGCGGCCTCCATCCGGTATCGGAAGGTGGTACCCGCCGGAAAGGCCGCCCGGAACGCGCCGAGCGAGACCGGGTGCACGATCGTGTCGCCCCCCGGCGCCGGGACGTCCGGCTCGGCGGCGGCCAGGGCCACCGCCCACAGCCAGCTCACCGAAGCACCTTCGCCGCAAAGACCGCCACCAGCACCATCAGGAAGCCGACGCCGCGGACCGGGACCACCCACTTCGCGGCGCCGTCGGCCCGGATACCGCGGTGAGACACGAGCACCAGCACGATGGCGAGCAGGGCGGCGCCGAGCTTGGCGTGGATCCACCCGCCGGTCTTCATGATCGCCATGCCCATCGGGTTGACGAACAGCAGCGCCACCCCGAGCAGCAGGGCCGCGATGCCGACCACCAGCTCGGCGCGCAGGTTGCGCCCGAGCACCAGGCGCAGGATCGCAGGCGCGTCCGCCGGGTTCTTACGAGCCTGGACCAACGCCGCGTCGGTGGCGCCGCCCATACCGAAGAAGGCCATGATCGAGACGAGGTGCAGAAAGACGATCGCTGGGTACACGAAGGGCTCCGGGAAGGCGTCTCCGCCTATCCGAAGCCCCAGGTTGTGGCTGTCGTCCGGCCTACCGGCCCGACATTAGCCCTTGCAGGTGACCAGGACCGTGACCGGCGCGTAGATGCCGCCGGTGAGACCGCCGATGATCTGGTCGATCACGTTGTGGCGCGACGACACGGAGAACACGCCCTTGTCGCCGCAGACCGCGCTGCCGTCGATCTCGTTGATGCTGATGAGGCCCCACGCGACGGTGTGGACCTTGACGCGCTGCTCGTTGCCGGGGCTGCCGCCGCCGAGCTTGACGACGGTGGCCTTGTAGCAGCCGGCGAGGGAGAGAAGAAGCGTGGCGAGGACGAGATTACGCACGAAGACTCCAGGGAGGTGCGCGAGTCTATGGCGCCCCCCCGGGCGTCGTCAATGCCCGGCGGCGCACGGTGCCAGGTCGAAAGGACCGGAGCCGAACCCGTCCCCGATCGCCTTCGCCGCGCACTCTGCGTAGCCGGGGGGCAACGCGCCGGCCGGCACCACCACGATCGGCGGGCCCAGCGACAGCGCTGCGGCGGCCCGCAGCGGCCCGCACGCCTCCTCCACGTCGCACGACAACGCCGAAGCGAGGTCGGCGTCCACGACCTGCACCCCCGGCTGCACCCCGGCCGCCTGCCGAAGTTGCCACACGATCGGCGGAAGCACGGCGCCCGCGATCATCGCAGCGCCGACGCCGAGCAGGACCGGGCGGGGGACCTTCACGCCGCCCTGCTAACCGGAGGGCCCGGAGCAGGTGGGGGGCGCCGCGCGACCGGCCCGAAGCGCGCGGGGTCTGGCCGGCGCCCCGTTGCGGTGCGGGGGGTGGTCGCGGCCGGG
>SXOM01000027.1 GCA_005776735.1 Pseudomonadota bacterium | reverse complement strand
CGGAGAGATCCCCCCAGGCACACCAGCGTCTCGCTCAACGCGGCGGTCTGGATGGTCATGTGCAACGAGCCCATGATCTTGGCGCCGGCGAGCGGCTTCTCGGCGCCGAACTCTTCGCGCAGCGCGGCGAGGCCGGGCATCTCGACCAGCGCGAGCTCGAGCTCCTTGCGGCCGAAGCGCACGGTCTCGGGGGAGAGGTCCTTGACCTTGAACGGCACGTCCGCGTAGAGCGCGAGGCCGGTGTTCATGAAGGTCGGGCCGGTCGGGAGGGGGTTGCTGATCATGGAGTCCTCGGAGGGTTCGGAAGGCTCCATCCCTATATCCGTATGGACGAATGAATGCCAAGCGAATAATGTGTGGCCGGGATGACCGTCGCCGTCTTCGACCGCCTCGCCGCGCTCGCCGAGCCCATCCGGGTGCGGCTGCTGCGCGTGTTGTTGCACGAGGAGCTCGCGGTGGGCGAGGTGGCCCGGGTGCTCCAGGCGTCGCAGCCCACGGCCAGCCGCCACCTCAAGCAGCTCGAGGGCTGGTTGTTGCGCCGCAAGGTGGGCACCGCGACCTTCTACCGGCTCGAGCCCGACCAGCTCCCCGACGAAGCGCGGGCGCTCTGGGCGGTGGTCATGGCGGGGGTCGAGGCCGAGGCCGAAGATCCGGCCAGTGTCTGGGCCGAAGATCTCCGGCGGCTCGGCGGCGTGGTCGCGGCTCGCTCCGCCGACAGCGCCGAGCTCTTCCGGCGTCTGGGCAGCCGGTGGGACGACGTGCGGGCCGAACTTTTCGGCACCGGTTTCGTCGCGGCCACGCTCGCGGCGCTCTTGCCCCCGGGCCAGCGGGTGGCCGATCTCGGGTGTGGCACCGGGGCGCTGTTGCCGGTGCTCGCGCCCGCGGCGGCGGTGGCCTACGGGGTCGATCGTGAGGCGGCCATGCTCGAGGTCGCGGCGGCGCGCACGGCCGACCTCGCCAACGTCGAGCTCCGGGTGGGCCTGCTCGACGCGTTGCCGCTCGACACCGGGGCCATCGACATCGCGTTGTGTCAGCTCGTGCTCCACCACGTGCGCGAGCTCGGCCCGGTCTTCGCCGAGGTGGCGCGGGTCCTCGGCCGCGACGGTCGGCTCGTCGTCGTCGACATGGTCGAGCACGAACGCGAAGAGTACCGCGACACGATGGGGCACCAGCACCTCGGGTTCAGCGAGGGCACACTTCGTTCCCTGGCCGAGTCGGCGGGGCTGCGCCTGTGGTCGTATCGGCCGTTGCCGGCCGATCCTGCGGCGCAAGGTCCCAGCCTGTTCGTCGGCGTTTTCGGGCGGTGACGGTGCCGGGGTGGCGCGACGCCGGATACCTCCGGCCCGATGGCGTTTCCCACCCCCGACCCCGACGCGTGGCGTGCGCTGCACGCCGCCCGCCCGAAACGTTGGGCACCGCTGCTCGCCGCGTTCGCCGACGCCTGGCAGCTCCCCGTGGCGCCGACGGCGCGGCTCCCGGGTGGCGAAGACTGCGTCGCCTTCGCCCACGGGGTCGACCGGGTCATCAAGATCCTCGCGCCGGGCACCGACCCTGCGCGTGAGCTCGACCTGCTCGGTCGGGTGCGTCTCCCGGTGCCCACCCCCCGAGTGCTCGGCCACCTCGAGCTCGGCGGCTGGCAGGGGCTGCTGCTGGTCCGGCTGCCCGGGGTCACGCTCGAACAGGCATGGCCCACGATGCCCGAGCCGGACCGCCTGCGGGTGCTGCGTGAGCTCGGCGCGGTGAGCCCGATCCTCGCGGCGGTCGACCCGCCCCGCTCGACGCCCCGGCCGGATCTCGTGGGTCGCGCCATGCTCCGCTTCGGGATCGAGACCCTCGCGTCGCTCGCGGATTCCCTGCCGCGGCAGGAGTCGGTGTTCCTCCACGGCGACCTCACCGACGACAACACCTTCGGCGTCGAAGGACCCGACGGGTGGCACCTCTCCGGTGTGCTCGACTTCGCGGGCAGCTACGTCGGACCGCCACTGGTCGAGCTCATCGCGCCCGCCGTGTTCTTCGTCCGCGGTCACCCCGCCCGGCTCACCGCGCTGCTCGAGGGGGCCGGGGTCTCCCCCACGGCCGACCAACTCGCGACGGCGCACCTCTTGCACCCCTACGCAGCGCTGGCGCGCGACGTTCCCCTCCTCGGCGGCGAGGGGGACTCGGTGGCGGCGCTGCGAACGGCGTGGGCGCGGCTCGTCGGGTAGGTGCCGCGGTCCGTGCGCGCCGCGCGCCCGCCTCGGCCCGGCCTCAGGACGGTCGCGGCGCGGCGCCCACCAACGTCCCGAGCTTCATCGGGTGCAGCTCGTCGGTGGGGCCGAACACCGAGTCCGGGTGCCAGGCCACCACGTCCAACGCCGAATCCGGCCCGGTGACGAAGTTGTGGGTGCTGTGCTGCGGGATGAACCACCCCATGCCCGGCACGAGGTCGACCCGCCCTTCGGGGACCTGGGCCTGTCCGCGCCCGGCGAGGATCACGCCGATGCGGTGGGAGGCGTGGGTGTGGGCCGTCTGGTGGGTGCCCGCGGGGATGTGCAGGTGGTTGAGCGACGGATCGCCGAGGCGTGGAGGGCACACCAGGAGCGTGTCGGTGCACCCGTCGATGTACTGGAGGCGTCCGACGCCGCGGATGGGGCCACCGAGCTGGAACAGGCCCTCCCACAGAGTGTCGTGAATCAGGATGCCGCGGCCGTCCCACACCCGCCCGCCGCCGGGGACGACGAAGAACTGGCCGGCGCGCAGCCGGTAGTCGCCCGCCGCACACTCGAGCCGGACCGGCCCTTCGGTGACCACCCCGAAGGCCGTACCTCTCGACCAGTCCGCGTCGGTCAGGCCGGAGACCCGCACCCGCCCGAGGTCCCAGTGCAGGCCGCGCTCCAACGGAAAGGGGTGGAACCCGGTCACCGGCGCACCTCGACGTCGCGTACCACGACGGTGCCGCTGCGATCGATGTCATTGACCCACCAGCCGAACTTGACACTCACCCTCGGTGCGCCCACCGGCGGGCTGTGGTCGACCACTTTCCACGCCCCGTCGCGGCGGAGTTGGTGTTCGAAGTCGGCGACGTCCAGCTCCACCGGCGTGGCGACCGGCGTGACCCCGAACGCGGGGCTTCGCCACCGTTCGTCGCCCGACTCCAGGTAGACGCGCCCGTTTTCCAGGGTGCCCTCGCCCGACACCACCAGGGCCACCGTCTCGGCGCCATCCCAACTCAACGGGGCGGTGCTCTCGAGGTTGGCCCAGTACTGTTCGTTTGCCTCGGCCCCGAAGCGGGTCACGGTGAGCGCCACGCCGCCGTCGCGGGTGGTGCTGCTCGCCTCCGTCGCCGCGTTGTGGTCCAGCGAGAACGACGAGGCAGGG
>SXOM01000026.1 GCA_005776735.1 Pseudomonadota bacterium | reverse complement strand
CGGGGACGCGGCGGGTGACGGGTCGGGTGGACTTGGCCGAGCGGAGCGCCGGGTCGCCGCTTGCGGCGACTCGGCGGGGGAGCGAGCGCCAATTTCACCCGGCCCGGCAGGACCCGGGGCTGACCTCGTCTCTGCGTCCTCGGAGGCCGCGTTTCCCCCCCGAGAGACGCCGACCCGCGCCCCGGGTCGCCGCGTCTTGCCCGGCCCCGAAGCCGCCTATAGCGACTTGCGCGGCGGCAACAACAAGCCGGCGAGCAGGATGCCGCCCACCAGCGAGCCGGCGATGGCGGTCATCGAGAAGGCCGCGCCGACGCCGGCGGTGACGTCGTCGGACATCATCGCGCCGAAGCTGCGGAAGCCGATGCTGCCCGGGACAAGGAGCAACAACCCCGGGACCTGGGTGACCGCGGTCGGGAGCCGGCGCAGTCGGGCCTGGAGGTTGCTGAACAAGCCGACCGCGAGCCCGCCGATCGACGCGCCGAGCTCCGGCCCGAGGCGGGCCTGGCCTTCGCGGGCGGCGACGAACGCCAGCGCCGAGACCGCGAGGATGTACGGGATGTCGCGCGGTCGTGCGCGCAAGACCACGGCGAACGCGACCGCACCGAGCGGCAGGGCCACCCACGTCCACGCGTCGTCGAGCGGGAGGTTGGGGTTCCGCAGGGCCTTGGGCAGCGCCTCGGCGAGCTTCCAGCCGAGCGCGGAGCCGAGGCCGAGCTGCAGGAACGTGACCGCCGCGCCCATGAGGCGGGCGGTGCCCGACGCGAGGTGCCGCGTGGCGAGCTCGGTGAGCGCCACGGTGAGCGTAAATCCTGGCAAGAGCGAGATGAGCGCGGCGAGGGTGAGCACTCCGACCGGGAGCGGGAGCACGCGGGCGAGCGCGGTGGCCGCGGCCGACATCAGGAGCGCGCACGCGAGCTCGTGCACCCGCCCGTAGTCGGGCCAGCGCAGCGCGAGCCGCCCCAAGAGCGCGACCACGAGCCCGAGCCCGGCCGCCACGAGCACCGTCGTGGCCGACCCGTGCAGGAAGACCGCGGCCACTCCCGACGACACGGCCACCGCGCCGACCTCGACCCCGAGCGGGTACCGCTCCGGCGCGGCCGACGACTCCACCAGCGCGGCCAGGCCCGCCCCCGGATCGAGCTCTCCGCGCGCCACCCGCGTGCCGACGTGATCCAGGCGCACCATGCGCTCGAGGTGCAGCCGCCCGGGCTGCACCCGCACCACGCGGATCTCGTCGCCGATGCCGAGGATCAACGACGTGGGCTGGGAGAGGCAGTCGACCTGGAGCCCCAACGCCCGCGCGCATTGGTCGACGGTGTCCTCCAGCCGGTGCGCCGGCGCGCCCGCTTCGTGCAGGCTGCGCGCCAGCGCCTCGATGAACCGCACCCGAGGATCGACCGCCGCGTCCATGCCGGCGCGCTATCCCGTGACGGCCCCGGAGTCCGGAGCGGGCGACTCCCTCAGAACCAACCCGCCCGGGCGAGGCTCAGCGTCATGCGCGCTTCGGGCGTCGGTCGCCGGACCGAGGACAAGAGGGCCTCCCGCTCCGCGCAGCGCCCCAGCTCGCCGAGCGCCCAGGCGAGGTCGAGCGTGGGCCGGAGGTCGCCGCGCTCCATCACCTCGTCGAGGTGGGGTTCGAGCGCGTGCACCGTGGCGAGCGCGTTGTTGTTCGCGACCGAGCGGCGCGCACGACGGACAGCTTCGGCGTATTCGGACATGGGGAGCCTCGACGTCGACCGCGGGGAGCGATGGCTGGACCGTAGCACGGACAGCGCGCCGCCCGCGCGGTTCCGTTCGTCACGTTTCCACGACGCGCACCTCGCTCTGGCCCGGCCCCACGCGCACCACCTCGACCCGCGCGCCGATCTTCTCCGACAACACCTGGACGTGCGAGATCACGCCGATCGTGCGGCCCTGGTTGCGGATCGACTCCAAGACCGCCCACGCGTGGTCGAACGCGTGGGCGTCGAGCGCGCCGAAGCCCTCGTCGATGAACAGGCATCCGAGCGGCTGCCGCCGCGCGGCGACGCCCGAGAGCCCGAGGGCCAACGCCAACGAGAGCAGGAACGTCTCGCCCCCGGAGAGCGTCGCCACCGAGCGGTGCTCCGCCCCGCGCTCCCGGTCGACCACCAACAGCTCGAGCGGATCGCCGGGCGCACGCTCGAGCTGGTAGCGCGGCACGAGCTCGTCGAGCAGGAGGTTGGCTTCGTCGACGAGGCGGCCGAGGGTGAGGGCCTGCGCGAACTTCCGGAGCTTGTCGCCCTTGGAGTGGCCGATGACCCCCCCGAGTCGCACCCAGACGGCCGCCGCCTCGCGCGTGGGCTGCTGGGCTACCACCAGGTCGGCGTACGCCGCCCGCTTCTGCGCGTCCCGGTCGAGGTCTGCGGCGATGCGGCCGAGCTCACGTTGGCCCGCCGCCTGACGCTCGGTGGCGCGCACCACGTGCGCTTCCCGCTCGGCGGCCGGGGCCTCGCCCCCTTCGGGCGCACGCGCCAGGAGCTCGTCGAGCGAACTCTGCGCTCCGTCCAGCCCACCCTGTGCGAGCGCTGCGGTGTGGTCGGCGGCGACTACGCCGTCCTCGACCTCGGCCGCCCAACCCTCGGGCCGCGCGAGCTCGGCGCGGACGCGCTCCTCGTCGAGCCTGGCCGCTCGCAGCGCGTCGTCGAGCGCAGCGCCCGTGGCCGCCACCCGCGCGTCGAGCGCCGGTCGGCGCGCGCGCTCCACTTCGCGCCGGGCCTCCGCGTCGCGGAGCTCACGCACGGCGGTGTCGGCCTTTTGTTTCGCGGACTGGAGGGCGGCGCCCGCCTCGCGGAGCTGGGCGGCGTGCCGGGCCTCGACCTCGGAGGCGTCGCCATCGAGCACCTGCGCACGCTCGGTGCGGAGCGTTTCGAGCCGCTTCTCGGCCTCGTCGTGCGCCTGCTGGCGATCCCGGCAGGCGCCTTCCGCCGCACCCGCCTGTGCCTGGGCCGCCGCGAGCTGGAGCGCGAGGCCCCGGAGCGTGGTGTCGGCGCCGGCTCGCCCCTCGAGGTGACGCCCGGCCGCGACGACGTCGCTGTCGAGCAGGTGGCGGCGCGCCGCGTCCACGAGCTCGACCCGCCAGGCGGGACGGTCGGGGCCGAGGTCGGCGTCGAGCGTGGTCTCGGCGTCGAGGCGGCGCGAGGAGAGCTGCTCGCGCGCGGCGACCGCGCGCGTGTGGTCCCGTTCGGCTTCGTCGAGCTTCCGCTGCGAAGCGTCGACCTGCTCGACGGCGGCGCGCCAGCCGGCTTCAGCGCGCTCCGCAGCCTCGCCTGCGACGCGCGCGGCTTCGTTGTCGAGCTTCAACGCCTCCTGTGCGGCGTTCAGGGCCTTCTGCGCGGCCTCGAGCTCGGCGGCGGCGCGCGCGAGCAGCGCGGCCGCGTCGGCGGCCTCGGGCGCCCCGGCCCACCCCGCG
>SXOM01000230.1 GCA_005776735.1 Pseudomonadota bacterium | reverse complement strand
GGACCGGGTGCGACGAGTGCCACGCGCCCGCTGGCGGCCCCCACGGGGCGCTCTCGACCCGGGCCCGCGCCGCGGGGGCGGCGTACTGCGCCGCGTGCCACCAGGGGGGCCCCACGCTCGCCGGGAAGCCGCTCCGCGACTCGGTCGAAGAGTGGCGGCGCACACCCGCCGCGGCGGCGGGGCGGAGCTGCGTGGACTGCCATCTGCACGACGGCGCCTGGGTCGCGGGGCCCACCGACGCCACGGTGGCCGCGGCCTTCGCCGCCTCGGTGAAGGTCGCGGTGTCGGAGTCGGGCTGGGGGGTCGGGAAGCTCAAGCTCACCGCGACCGACGCGGTCGGTCATCGGCTCCCGACCGGGGCCGACGTGGGGCTGCGCTTGTCGATGGTCCAGGTGGACCATGCGGGCCTGGGCATCGAGGGTACGCGGGCGGTGGGCCTGGTGGGCCGCGAGGTGGCGGCGGGCGTCGAGCGCAGCGACACCCGCCTCTGGCCGGGCGAGGACTACACGCTCGGCTACGCGCAGGCGCTACACGACGACTGCACCGCGATCATGGCCCGGGTCGAGGTGGTCGCGCAAGGGCGCCCGACGTGGACCGCCTGGGAGCAGCGGGTGCTCCTGCTGCCGGAGTGAGCTCAGTAGCGGCGCACCGGGAGGCGCACGGGCTCCGGCTGCGGCGCCGGAAACAGGCGCTCGGTCAGCTCGTCGAGCCAGGAGCGCAGCTCTTCCCGGAGGTTCCGCTTGCGGGGCGGCGGCGGGGGCTTGGCTTCGCTCATGGGCGGGCTCCGGGTGCAGGGCTACGACGATCCAACGTTAGCACCCCATCGTCCATTCCGACATCCTCTTGAAGACCGGAACCTCGATCGGCCTGTGGTTGGCCCTGCTGCTGTACGCGATCTTCGCCGTGGGGTCGGTGCGCGCGGTGGGTGCCGTCGGCGAGGTCGACATCGGCTGGGCCCTCGCGGCGCCCCCGCGCGTGCTGGTGCAGTGGTCGCCGCCGGCGGAGAGCGCCGACGGCGGCGCGCTGGGCCCCCTGGAGGCGCGCCAGACCCGCCCCCTGGAGTCGCTCTCGTTCGGGCCCGTCCGCGTTCCCCTGGCGGTCAACAGCTACACCGGCGGGGCCGCGGACTGGCCGGCCCGCGCCGCGCGCGCGCTCACGGGCTCGCGCACGGCGGGGGTCGCGGTGCACCTGGGGCTCGGGGCCCTCCTGCTCGTCCTCGCCCACCGGTTCCTGCGGTTCCACGGCACGCCGACCTCGGCGGGGGGTGTCGCGCTCTTGCTGGCGACCGACTGGTCGTACGTGTTCTTCAAGCGGGTGCTCGGGGGGACCGAGCTCCTCCTCCAGGCGGCGGGGCTCCTGGTCTTGTGGGCGTTGTGGAGCCGACGCTGGAAGGGGGGGCGACACGGCACCGTGGCGCTGGCGTTGGGGATCGGCCTCGGCCTCGGCGCCAAGGTCACCTTCGTCGCCACCCTCGGGGCGTTCGCGGTCGCCGCCGTGGCGACCCGGTGGGACCGGCCCAAGCTCAAGCCGCCGGAGCCGGTCCGGCCGCTCGTGCTCGTGCTGATTCCCCTTTTGTGCACGGCGCCGCTGTGGGTGAGCCTGCTGCACCACGCCACGTCGGTTCACGGGCCGCAGGTGCTCTCGCACGACACCGTCGGGCTGCAACTGCAACGCCTCACCAGCGCCTCCGCGATGGGGCGCGAGTCGTGGGTCAACCTGGCGCGGTTCCTGGGGGATCCGCTCGGCTGGCTCGCGGACGCGTGGGGTGCGGCGCCCCGGCACCCGTGGTCGGCGGGGCGCACGTGGGTCTTCGCGGTGGCCGCCGCGGGCGCCGCCCTCGAGTGGAAGGACCGTACGCACTCCCCGAGCGCGGCGCTCCTGCGGTGGTTGTCGATCGCGGTGCCGCTCCAGCTCGTCGCGCTGTTCCTGCTCAACCGCGACCTGCATCACCTCGCGCAGGCCACCGTGCCGCTGGCCCTGTTCACCGCGCTCGGGGTCGACCGCGTGGCGGGAGAGCTCGCGCGCGCCCGCTCCCCGCTCCGGGCGGCCGCCACGGCGCTCGGCCTCGCGCCGGCGATGGCCGTCGGCGCGGTGCAGCTCCGCGAGACCGATGCGGTCGTTCGCACCGCGCGCGCCCACAGCTTCACGGCCGCCGGGCAGGCCGAGCTGGGGGCGCTGTTGCGGGACGCCCAGGTGCGTCGGCTCGTCGTCGTGAATTACGAGATGTACGGTCTGCTCGAACAGCTCGTTCCAGACGTGGGGATCACGCACGGCTGGGGGGCGGCGTCGCGACGCGACAAGGACGTCGACGGCCTGCGCGACGTGGCGCGGGGGGGCCACTACCTGTGGGTGCGGCCGAGCGCACCGTTCGTCTACGACTGGCACGCGCCCGGCGTGGGGGTCGAGGTCGCGTCGCTCCACGACACCGACGGGGCGTGGGCGGTGCTGTACCGCGTGGACTGATCCGCCGAGGCCGGCGCGGATCGCGGGCCAACGGGCTACGCTGGGGCGGTGATCCTGCTCGTCGGCGCGGCCCTGGCCTACGATCCCGTCCCCGAGGCGGTGGCGGTGTCCGTGTCGCGCGCGGGGCTCGACCGCCTGGGCAACGCCCTCGGCGACGTGATGCCCGAGTCGTTCTCGATCGGCAGCCTAGGCTCCGAGCTCGCGTGCGACGAGGCCGATCCCACCGCGGTCCTCACCATCGAGGTCGACGCCCTCGACGTGCTCATCCACGTCGACGAGGTCAGCATCGTCCCCAGCCGCGAGCGCCTCGACATCGCGTTCTACGGCGCGATCGACAGCACGCCCACCACGTTGTCGGCGGCCGGTTCGTGTCCCCCGCTCACCGACCTCGAAGAGACGTGCGCGGTCGAGCTCGGCACCACGCCGATCGAAGCCCACTTCGGCCTGGGGCTCACGCTCGGCGGCGGCGTGGTCGACGCCACCGTCGACGAGTTGACGGTCACCCTGGGCGCCATCACCAACCCCGTCGAAGGGTGCACCGTCGCCAGCGCCATCGGTACGCTGCTCGGGCAGAACCCGCTGGCGCTCACCGAGCTGTTGCAGGAGCAGATCGATCCGGCGATGGCCGATCTCGGCCCGACCCTCGAGGCCTCGGTCGAGGAGGCCCTGGCCGCGCTCACGATGGACACGTCGTTCGCCCTGGGCGAAGCCGAGCTCGCGCTCCACCTCGAGCCGACCGAGCTCGATCTCGACGAGGACGGCCTCCTCATCACCCTCGGCGCCACGCTCGACACGCCGCCGGTGTCGCCGTGCGTGGTCGAGGCGCCGGTCCCGAGCGGCGACCCGCCGCTGCCGGTGCTCGACGGCAACGGGCCCGGCGACCTGCAGTACGACCTCGCCGCGGTGGTCAACAAGACGTTCGTCGACCAGATACTGCACGCGGTCTACAACTCCGGCACGTTGTGCATCGACGCCGGCGCGTTGTCGGGGCTCACGCTCGACACGGCGCTCCTCGGCGCGGCGTTCGGCGACCAGTGGGGCGCCCTCTTCCCCGAGCCGCAGCCGGTCGACCTCGTCATCGCCCCCACGGCGCCGCCGACCATCCGCTTCGAGGAGGACGGCGCGCCGGTCCGCCTCGACCTCAACGGCCTCGGCTTGCAGACCTGGTCGGCGCTCGACGCGCGCGACGTCCGCATCTTCGGCATCGCGATGCAGGGCGAGGTCGGCGTGAACGTGGCCTACGCCGACGGCGCGTTGACCCCGAGCCTCGACCTCGACCCGGCCGACCTGGCGATGGAGGAGCTCGGCCACGAGTTGCTCGGGCCCGGCTATGCGCAGGGGCTCGCGGACTTCCTGCCCACGATCCTCGACGCGGCGCTCCCCGCCGACCTGTTGCCCACCATCGCGCTCCCGTCGTTCAACGGCATCGGGGTGGAGGCGATGTGGTTCTTGCCGGCGCAGGGCGGGGACTGGCTCGGGGTTTGGGTCACGCTCGACACCGACGACGTCACGCCACTGGAGCTGGCGGGCTGCGAAGGCGGCGCCATCGGGTGCGACGGGGAGTCGTCGCCGGAGTTCGACATCGAGTCGGCGCTCGGCTGCTCCAGCGAAGGCGGGGGGTGCGGTGCGGAGAGCCTCGGCTGCAGCGAAGACGGCGGCTGCGCCGACAGCGGTGGCGGTTGCGGGTGCACCTCGGTCCCGGCGCGCCCGGTCTTCTTCGGGGTGGCGCTCTTCGGCGCGTTGTGGCGTCGGCGCCGCGGTCCCGGCGAGTGAGCCCCTCGCGCTGAGCGTCGCCCGGCGCACGCGACGCGCGCCGGCCTCTGTCCCGATTCAGGCTGGACTCGGCGCGTCGCCCTCGGTGCCTCGGGTCGGCAACCAGACGAGCACGCCGATGAAGATGAGGCCAAACGCCGCGTCGGCCGCGAGGGTCTGGGGGAGCGTCCACCCCCAACCGCCTTCGCCCGCCGCGGTGAGCGCCTGGCCCTGCCACCAGTAGGAGTACATGATGACGAGGTTCAGGAGCGCCATCGACGCCGTGAACTGTGTAGCTGCGATGCGCGGTTCGGCGATGTCCATGTAGAGGGCGCTGCGGACGCCGTACATCATGCCGAAGCCGATGGCGAAGACCAACGAAGCCAGGACCCAGGCCTGGATCATCGCGTCGTTCCGCGGCCAGGTGCCGTCGGCGAGCGCGGTGGGCGGGCTCAGGAAGCCGGCGGCGTGGAAGTGCCACGCGAGGCCGGCGGTGGGGAGCGCGGTGCTGCCGGCGAAGAGCGCCAACGCGAGGCGGCGCCCGATGCGGTCGGAGAGCGCCCCGCCCGCGAGGCAGGCGACCGCGAAGACCATCGAGCTGGCAAAACCGAGGGTGGCGATCTCGTCGTCGGTCATGCCGAGCGTCGGGGTGACCGCGTTGCTGAGCGTCAGGGACAACGTGAGGCAACCCGCGGGCAACAGCGCCAGGCACAGGCCGAGGAAGCCGCGGCGGGTGGTGAAGAACGTGCGCACGACGGTGACGCCGTAGTCGCGGAGCTCGGCGACCACCGCGCCCAGGCCGGTCGTCGGCGCGGGTTGGAGGCCCTCGCGGACCGCCCGAAGCATCGTGCTGAGGATCACGACCAGGCACGCCGGCACCAGGAGCGCGGCCACGCCGAAGCCGAGCTCTCCCTTGAGCGCGATGACCCCCGAGCCGCCCGCGGCCATCCCGAGCTGCGCGGCCGCGAACATGACGCCGTTGGCGCGCCCGCGCTCGTCGTCGGGGAGGGCGCCCACCGCGAGCGCGTCGATGGCGACGTCCTGGGTGGCGCCGAACAGGTTGTGTACGACCAAGAGCGTCGTGAACAGGCCCAGGCCCGCGATGTCGGCGGGGAAGACCGACAGCGCCGCCAGGAGCGAGGCGATCATCCCCACCTGCGCCAGGACGATCCACTGCGTGCGGCGGCCGAAGCGTGGCCAGTGGAGGTTGTCCACGAACGGGCCGACGAGCCACTTCCACGCCCAGGGGGCCATCGCGGTGGCGGCGAAGGTGCCGAGGGCCTCGGCGTTCATGCCCATCCGCTTGAACTCGAGCACGACGGCGGCGGACACGAACCCCTGGGGTAGGCCCTCCCCGAAGTACAAGAGCGCGAAGAGCAGCAGTCGGCCGCGCGGCGAGGCCAGCAGGTTGGTGGTCACCCGGCAGGCGTAACGCTACCTTGGGGCATGGCCGAGGACGCTCGCGATCGTGCCGTCGCCTACGTGGAGCGGCTCCACCGCGCGGTCGACGAGCTCGTCGCACCCTTGGGGGCGCGCCTCGCCGGGCGGCTCTTGTGCCGGCGGGGGTGCGCCTCCTGCTGCACCGACGACCTGACGGTGTTCGAGGTCGAAGCGGAGTTGATTCGGCGGCGGTTTCCGCAGGTCCTGGTCGCGGAGCCGGCGCCGGCCGGGCATTGCGCGATGCTCGACGCCGAAGGGGCCTGCCGCGTGTACGACGCGCGCCCGTACGTGTGTCGCACCCAGGGGTACCCGCTCCGCTGGGCGGAAGGCGAGGGCGAACGCCGCGACATCTGCCCGCTCAACGACGACGGGACCGACCTGACGGCGCTGGACGAGACGGCCTGTTGGACGCTCGGCCCGGTAGAGCGGCGCCTCGCGGCCGCCCAGGCGCTCCTCGACGACGGCGAGGGCCGCCGTGTGGAGCTCCGCAGCCTGTTTTCGACCTAGGCTACACGAGGCGGTAGGCGCCCGGCCGCCGGTCGCGCAGCGCCGGGAAGTCGCGGCGTGCCGCGGCCACCGCGGCGGGATCGATCTCGGCGACGAAGACCCCCTCGGCTTCGGCGCCGCCGGCGAGGGCCTCGCCCCACGGGGACAGCACGGCGGAGTCCCCGGCGTAGCGCAGGCCGTCGCCTTCCCCCACGCGGTTGACGCCCACGACGAACGCCTGGTTCTCGATGGCGCGGGCGCGGAGGAGCGTTTGCCAGTGGGCGCGCCGGCGCTCCGGCCAGTTGGCGATGACGACGAAGGTGTCGGTGCGGTCGGCGGCGAGACGGAACGGCTCGGCGAACCGGAGGTCGTAGCAGACCAGCGGCGTGACGCGGAGGCCTTCGACGTCCCAGGTGTGCACGCCCTCGTCTCCGGCGTAGTGCAGGTGCTCGCTGGCGAAGCTGAAGGCGTGCAGCTTTCCCGCCCGGCGCAGGCCCCCGTCGGGGCTCGCGAGGACCGCACAGTTCCTCGGCAGGCCCGCCTCGGCGCGGACCGGCACCCCGGCGAGTACGTGCACGCCCAGGTCGGCGGCGACCCCGCGGAGGAAGTTCTCGGTCGGACCGTCCGGCGGCTCCGCGAGCGCGTCGGCGCGCATCGAGAAGCCGCATGCAAACATCTCTGGCAAAACGACGAGCCGGGCACCGAGCGCGGCCGCCTCCTGGACCCTTCGCTCCGCGCGCCGGTAGTTCGCGGGCGGATCCTCCCACACGATGTCGAGCTGGACCGCAGCGACGCGCATCAGCGCCACACCGGCTGCGGGGTGAGGCCTTGCGCGGGGCCGTCGGGCACCGGCTCGACCCCCGGGGCGTCGAGGCACACCTCGGTCTCCGCGAGGCAGCGCCCGCCGCAGCGCCGGTCGATCGGGCACGCCTGGCCGTCGGCCGTCTTGGCGCCCGCGGGAATGCCGAGCTTGTAGTAGGGCATGCACTCGACCGGCAGGCGGTCGGCGCCGAGGCCGTCGGCGCGAGGTTCGGTGCACCACGGGGGCGCGTCGGCCGCCATGCCCGGCGCGCCGGCGTCGTGGAGCTCGGGAAGGTGCAGGAGCGTCGCGCCCTTGGGCGCCTCGGGCCCGGCCGGGGTGACGGTGGGCGGGGGCATGCCGAGCGTGGCGCGCAGGGTCTCGGTGCACACCGCGGTCCAGTCGATGCAGCGGTCGCCGCACGCCTGACCGACGGGGCAGCGCGGCGGCGGTCTGAACGCGTGACAGGATGGCAAAGCGGGACCAGCGACGGCGCGGGTCGGTTGTCGGATCGGCCGCGTCCAGCGCACAAATGCGTTG
>SXOM01000229.1 GCA_005776735.1 Pseudomonadota bacterium | reverse complement strand
GGGGCTGCTCGCCGCAACCGATGAAACAGTACACCGAGAAGCTCGGCGAGGTGGAGCACACCACGCTACAGACGACGATGTTCGGCATGCGAACGGGCAACTATGGCCCCACGGTGGTGCCCGAGGGCGAGTACTTCTTCATGGGCGACAATCGGGACAACAGCGCCGACAGTCGGTACTGGGGGTTTGTCCCGCGCGACTACATCCGTGGCAAGGCCAAGTTCGTCTGGCTCAGCTTCGACCCGTGCAAGTCGGGTGGGCTCCCCGGCCTGGGTGTACCGCGGTTGGAGCGGATCGGCGCCGGGATCCGGTAGGTTTCGCGGGGGCGGGCGTCGCGCCGCGACCGGCCGCTCCCGACTCCGGGGCGTGCGCGCGACGCGCGGCCACGCGGGAATGTCGCCGCTTCGGCGCCATCACGCGGAGGGGGGTAGCGCTTGACTTCGCCCGGGCGGTTCGGGTACGGTCGGTGAATGGCCCGTCGCACGGAGGTTTGCATGTCCGCCCCCCCCCCCCCAGCAGTATTCGAAGGCGATGGGGTCGATGCCCTGCTCGCGGAGCTGAACCGCCTCGCGGACGCCCGCTCGAGAACGGCGCTGCTCCTGCCGCACGTGGGCCTGGCGATCCTCGATGCGTGGTTCGGCGGCTCCGGCGAGCGATACCGGACCTGCTCGGCGGACTCCGCTCTCCTCCGCCGGCTGCTGCGTGACCCCCGCCTCCCCATCTCCCCGTCGAAGGTTGGCCTCGCCGTTCGCCTCGGCGAGCAGCTCCGCGAGCTGGGGGCGATCGGGCGCAGACTGTCCGGCGCACACCAGCTCGCGCTGCTGGCCGCGCCCGAATCGCGTCGTGGCGAGCTCGCGGACCGCTGTGCACGGCAAGCGTGGACGGCGCGCGAGTTGGAGGTGGCAATCGGCGGCCATGATCGGAGCGCTCGGACGGGGCGGGGACGACCCGCCCGCTCTGCGGCGAGCCGTATGGTGCGCGACGTGGTCAAGCGGACCAACGACCCGCTCCTGGTCGAGGCCCTGCGCACCTGCGAGCTCAGCGAACGAACCACGCTCGTATCCGAGCTGGCAGCCGCGGCCTCCGTGCTCCTTGCGCTGGCGGATTCCATCACGGCCGCGGCGAACCCACCCGAATATCCGACTCGGAAATGAAAGGGTGCACGGTCCACTTCCGCGCCCGGCGGCTCCGACTACAGTGAAAACGCGGGTGGACGCCCGCCCCACCTCGGAGTCAACCATGGCGAACGGAATGCCCAAAGTCCTGTTGTTCGAACTCTTCAAAGACATGCCTGTCACCACCAACGGTGTCGCGGAGAGCGCGACCGTTCTCAACTTGGAGGTCGGCCCGTTCAGAGGTATCCTCCCGAAGGCGGCGTCACTGGCCCTCTACGGGCTCGTGACAGAGGCGGCCGCCGCCGACTTCGAATTCAATGTCGCCTTCGTGTCCGGCTTCGACCGGAACCACGAGATGCCGGGCTCACCCTTCAACATCGCGTCGGCGTGGTTCGACGCCACGCCCACCGGCGGCAGCAGGAGCTCGGACTACACCACGGTGGCCAACTTCCTGCCCGAGGGCCGGCTCCAGGCTACTTGGCGCAACAAGGCCAACGTCACCGGCGTCAAGAACGCGCGGATCAGCGCGGTCCTCATCGTCACCCTCCTCACCTGAGCCGCCTTCGACCGCGAGGTCCCATGTGGTCACACCTCATCAAGCCCGTCGACTGGAGCCGCGCGGCGGTTCGAGGCCCTACCAACGCGGCCGGCTGCGGCTGCGGCTGCGGCCCCACCGGCGGGACGTGCCGCGCCGGTGCAATCGGCCGGCTCGCGCCGGTGCCACTCCAACCGGAACACCACCGCCACGACCGACAGCGTCCGACAGCGTCGATGGCGTACGACTGGTGGGCAGATCACCGTGACGACCTCACGCACTTCGACAAGTGGAGGGGCCGAACTCGCGGCCCCGACTTCGAGCCCGGCGCGTGGAGACACGAACCGGACCCGCTCGGACCGGGCGGCGCCGGCACGATGCTGCACCAGTACGAACGTGTCCAGTGCCAGTTCTTCGACTACCTCGTCCGCAAAGGGTACGAGCCGCCCACCGACGGCGCCTCCAAGGCTGCCACCCTCGACTTCTGCTGGTCACGCTTTCGCAGCCAGGTCGTGGCGTTCGAGAAGTTGTACGGTTTCGGCGCGAACGAAGCCGAGGCCTTGATTCTCCACAACGAGATGAACGACACCCCCGGCGAGTTCTTCGTCGACGGTGTGGGCTTGAACGTGGTCCAGTGGGCGATCGCCCTGGTGGTGGTGAACTCCTCGCTCTTCGACACCCTGTTCATCAATGGAACCGGGTGCGACAGCGTGCTGCCCACCGCGCGCGCCCGCATCGACGCCTGGCGGCGGGGCGATGCGTTCTCCATCGGCCTGTGGATCAACCGCTCGGAGCAGGTCTCAGCGGAGTGGTTCACGCCTCCCGCACCGTGCGGGGGACTCCCGTATGGCATAGACTCGCCGACGCTCGGCGCGACAGGCACCAGCGTCGGCGAGTCCGAACCCTTCACCCAGGTGGTCCGGATATCGCCTGACTATTGCGTGGCGCTCGGCGTGTTCGCCGACGCGTGGCTCACTGCAGCCCATCGTGCCTACTGGGCCATGAAGGAGGGCGCGGCCTTCGAGGCGAACCGGTCCGACCCGCTCGAGGAGCAGGTGAAGCGCGCGGGCCGGCTGGCGCTCGCCGCCTCGGCCAGCGTCGCACAAGTGTTGACCCACGAGATCATGCACCTGTCGACAGGTTGGGGGGTCGACCCGGCGACCTTCCACTGCACCTGGGGTTGTTGTCAGACGCGCGCCTCCGCACGGTTTGAGGCCTGCCTCGCGGCGATGTATGGACTGACGCAGGTGAGCAGGGGCGTGAGCTCGGACGGCGTTTCATTGGACGGGACAGCGATCGCCGTGTCGGGCTTGATGAAGTTCCGTGAGACCTGCGACGACCTGAACCAGACCAGCGCGGACGTGTGGATTCAGCTCGCCTCGCCAGGTATTCCGACGCTCGCCACCGCTTGGTCGGTCGCCCGCGAGTCGGTACCGCAGGGCTGCGGATGATGTTCCTCTTGCTCGCGCTAGCGGCCGCCTGCGTGCCGGGGGACTGCGAACCGCCCACGTATGCGATCGTGACGTACGAGAGCGGAACTCGAAGGGACACCTGGAACGCCACCGTGGCGAACCCTGCAAACCCCACCCTCGCGGAATGCGAAATCTTGTGCAGCCCCGTCTACCACAATCTCCAGGACTGCAAAGTTCTCGCCTTCGAACCGGCCGACACGGCCGACCCAAACTACGACCCGGAGGACGATGTGGTGATGTTCCGGTGTCGGGATCGTCAGGCCATTGCCTGTTTGTGACCCGGCTCCAGCGTCGGTCGTCAGCGAATCCCTCCCCGCGAACTGCGAATGACCGCCCTGCTGCTTCTCCTCCTCCCAGCGTGCGTTCCGGGCCGATGCCCACCGCCCTACTACTCGGACGAAGCGGAGCCGGTCGCCGTGTGGCGGGAAGACCTGGAGGCCAAGGTCCAGGACGCAGCCGCCCCGACGATGGCAGAGTGCGAGGCGGTGTGCCAACCCGTCCACAAATTTTTCGGTTGCGAAATACCAATACTTGATCCTCCAGACACTGCCGACCCCGAGGACGAACTGGTCTACGTTCAGTGTGCAGAACGCAGGCCAATCGTGTGCCTGTGATGCGGCGGGTATCGCTCTGCCCGTCGCGGCGGCGACGCCGGCGACGCCCCAACCGCCCGCTCGTTGACCGAGCGGGGGGAGTTGCACGCAACTCCCCCCGCTCGCGCAACAAATTCCGCCCGCCGCCGAACCTCCCCGCCGCGCGCTGCGCCATTCGCGGCGTCGCGGCGGCGACGCCCGAGCGGCCCGCGCATCCAGCCGGCGCCGCTCGACGCACATCGCGAGTCGCGGCGTTTGCGCAATGCGCGCGGGCGTCCGACGAGGCTGCCGCGCCGAAGCGAGGGAGGGGGCTCGCCATTCGCGGCAGGGTACTCGCCAAACTCGGGGGGGTTGGGCGGCTACCCCCCGATGAATGGCGAGGTCTCGGCGAGCGACCCGCGCATCCGTCCGGCTCGACCCGCGCGGGGAGGCCGCGCACCCCGCCGGCCGCCCGCGCCGCCGGTCGCACAACGGCGCCGGGCGCAAGGGCGCCCCGATCGAGCTCGGGACGGTCGCGGTGCGCCCGCCACGGGCTACTCCAGCCCGTACCTCGCACGAAGCCAGGTCGGGTACAGCTCCACGCGGCTCACCAACGTGGCGCGCTGCCGCGAGACCTCGCCCGGCGTGAGCGGCGCACCCTCCCAACTCATGCGGGTGTCCGCCGCCACCGCGGCGTCGGTCAGCGCGTGCAGCTCGCTCGCGTAGGCGGCCAGGTCGGCCGCTTCGTAGAGTGACACGTTCTCGCCCAGCGCCGCCAGGTAGCGATCCGGACAGGTGGCGTCGTAGTACAGGCAGAACGCGGCCACCGTTCCGTTGACATAGCCCCCGAGGCGCGGCGTGCCGGAGTCCCACGCTTCGTCCATCGCCGTCGGTGTGTAGCGGAATCGACCGTCCTTGGGGTTCTGGTACACCGCGTAGTCGTCCAACCGCCACGGGTAGCCGTCGCGGTTGCCGATGGTCAACGACAAGGTCCAGAAGTCGAGGAACTGCTCCATGTCGAGCACCTCGTCGGCGTCGGCGTAGAAGTCGGACCCGTGGTTCTGCACGGCGTCGCGCGCATCATCGAGGCCGTCGTAGTCGGCCGGACCGGTCACCAGCTCGAAGTGCGGCAACCCCCGCTGCGTGAGGTCGGCGGAGTCGCCCGCCTCCCACAGGGTGCCCTCGGCGCGGGCGTATGCGCGCGCAAGCCAGTTCTCGTCGAGCACCTCGACGTTGGCGTACAGCCCCAGGTACACCGGCGCCGCGTCGTCCACGCTGAGGTACACCGCGGCGAAGTTGGCCTGGGGCGACGACATGCCCGCCTCACGCCAGTAGTGGAACCCGAGCACGGTCCGGCTCAGGGATGGGTCGTTGGTCATCGGGTCGAAGGAAGCGCGCTCCAGCCCGGCAAACCGGTCGCCGTCGAACTCGTCGAACTTCAGGCGCAGGCCGGGCTTGCCGTCCCACGTGGGCTGGGTGGCCGTGCTTCGGAACCGGAGGCCCACCGACGGGAGCGCCTCGCCGTCAATTACCACGGCCGCGACGACGTAGGAGAGCGCCGGATCCTCGGGGTGGGTGGCGTACTCCCGTGCCGCTTCGGCCTCCATCGCGGCGAGGGCGTCGCCCCCGAGCTGCACGACGATCTCTCGCACGCTGCCTGCGTCGTAGAAGGCCGCGTAGGCGGCATCGACCGCGGCCTGATCGCCGTCGTCACCGCTGTCCGCGGTGTCGACGCTGGTGTCGCCGCCGAGCTGATCGGGACCCGGGCCGACCGCCGTGTCGCCGGTGTCGGACGGCGCCCCACTCTCGGCGGGCGCCGGGTCACATGCGGTCAAGAGCGCGGCGAGGGCCAGCATGCGCGCAGCATACCCGACCGGCGCGGAATACTGGAGGTCGGTGCGGCGGCTGTTCATCGTGGAGACCGTGACGGTCGCCGCCTTCGTGGGGGTGGCCGCCTGGGTGCAGCTCCAGGAGCCCGAGGCGATGGCCACCATCGCCGTCGAAGCGCTGGCGACCGGCCCCGCCGAAGAGGCGTGGAGCGGCATCTTCCTGAAGGACCAGCACGTGGGCTGGTCGGTCACCAAGGAGTCGCCCGTGGCCGGTGGGGGCCGCCTCATCGAGAACCGGGCCAGCTTCGTGCTGGGTGCGCAGGGCGCCACCCAGGAGGTCACGCTCGGCGGCACCGCCATCACCGACGCGGCCGGCCGCCTGGTCGAGTTCGACTTCGTCCTGGAGACGTTGGTGTCGCTGCGCGCGCACGGCGTGGTGCGGCCGGGCGTCGTCCACGTCGAGGTCGAGCAGGGCGGCACCACCCAGACGCTCGACATCCCTGTCGACGAACCGCCGGCCCTGTCGCTCACCGCGACGCAGTTCGTCCGCGGCAAGGAGCTCAACCCCGGCGATCGGTTCGAGCAGCCGTACTTCGACATCGTCACCATGCGCCAGACGACGATGACGGTGGTGGTCGAGGCGCCGGAGCTCATGCCCGACGGCAGCGTGGCCCACTGGCTGCGTATGGAGGCGCCGGGCCTGACCACCCGACGGCTGGTCAGCGAGTCCGGCGCGGTGCTGCGGGAGGAGGACACCACCCTCGGCGTCAAGCAGGTCCGCATGACGCGTGAGCAGGCGCTCGCGGTCGACGCCGGAGCGCCGCCCGACCTCGTCGCGGTCTCCAAGGTGCCCCTCGGCGGCTTCGTCGACCGGAGCCGCCCGTTCGGCCCCCTGAGCCTGCGCGTGACCGGCCTGGAGGCCCCGCTGCCCGACGAGGGCGACGTCCAACGTGTGGCCGGCGACGTCGTCACGTTGTGGACGCCCGACCCGACCACGTGGCCGGTGCTCCCGGTGCGCGGCAGCGGCGACGTGGAGCCCACGTTCTCGCTGCCCGCCGATCACGAGGAGATCGTCGCCCGCGCGCGCAAGGTGGTGGGCGACGCCCCCGACCGGGCCACGGCGGCCCGCCGCATCCACGACTTCGTGCACGGCTACCTCACCAAGGCCCCGACCATCGGCATCCCCAACGGCTTGGAGGTCCTGCGCTCGGGCCAGGGCGACTGCAACGAACACACCGCGCTCTACGTGTCGCTCGCGCGCGCCGAGGGGATCCCCAGCCGCATCGCCGCGGGCCTGGTCTACAACGAAGCCCTTGGTTCTTCCTTCTATTATCACGCATGGCCCGAGGTCCGGCTCGGGGCCGACGAAGCGTGGGTTCCCATCGATCCCACGTTCGGCCAGTTCCCGGCCCACGCCACCCACCTCAAGATCGTGACCGGCGACCTCGACAAGCAGATGCGCATCCTCGGCCTCATCGGCCGGCTGCGGATCGACGTCGCCACGGAGCCTCCCCGATGATCCAAGCCCGCGGCATCGAGAAGCGGTACGCCGCATTCCAGGCGGTATACCCGCTCGATCTCGACGTGCGTCCGGGCGAGGTCTTCGGTTTTCTGGGGCTCAACGGCGCCGGCTAGACCACGACCCTGCGCATGCTCGCGGGCGTGCTGCCGCCCACCAGCGGCCGCATCGTCATCGACGGGAAGGACCTCGCCGACGAGCCGGTCGTGTCCCGCCGCATCATCGGCTTCATCCCCGACCGGCCCTACCTCTACGACAAGCTCACGGCCCGAGAGTTCTTGCGGTTCCTCGGCCAGATCTACGAGCTCCCCGCCGCGGGTCTCGAAGCCCGCGTGGCCGAGGTGCTCGAGACCCACGCGCTCCTCGAGCGGGCCGACGCGCTCATCGAGAGCTTCAGCCACGGCATGAAGCAGCGCCTGGTCCTGTGCGGAGCGCTCTTGCACCGGCCCCGGCTGCTCATCGTGGACGAGCCCATGGTGGGCCTCGACCCGAGCGGGGCCCGCCAGATCAAGCGGACGCTGCGCGACATCGCCGCCGAGGGGCGCACGGTCTTCCTCTCGACCCACACCCTCACCGTGGCGGCCGAGGTCTGCGACCGGCTCGCCATCTTCCACAAGGGCCGCATCGCCGCCATGGGGACGCTCGCCGAGGTATGCGGGGAGGAGTCCCTCGAGGACGTCTTCCTGCGCATCACCGGAACCCTCGAATGAACCGCGCCGCCTTCGCCGTCGTCCTCTTCGCCGTGGGCTGCATGCCCGCCTCGTGGCAGAAGGCCCGCGCGCTCGAGGGCAAGTACCGCATCGGCAACCCCGGCGCGGGCTGGGGCACGGTGGCGCCGGGTGGGGCCGACCACGCGTGGTTCCACAAGGCGGCGGGCGCCACCATCTACACCGACTCCAACTGTGGCGACCGGTTCAAGGAGGCCCGCACCCAGGACCTCGCGACCGAGCTGGTCGCCGGGCTCCAGGGCGCCACCCAGGACCTCGAGGTGGTGCGCGCCATCGGCCCGCGCGAGGGCGTCGTGCGCACCCACACCGGGCGGCTCGACGGCATCCCGATGCGGCTCGGCGTGGCGGTGGTCAACCACCACTGGTGCACCTACGACTTCGTGCTCATCGCGCCGGTGGGTCAGCTCGACACGCTGTGGGCGGACTACGAGTCCGTGCTCGACGGCTTCGACCCGGTGCGCTGATGCAGGGCCTCAAGCGCCTGTTGATGGACGCGGGGGGCATCGCCATCCTCACGTGGCACACGCTGGTGGCGTTCCTCCGCCCCCCCATCGAGCTGTCCCCCCTGTTGTACCAGCTCGACTACTCGGGCATCCGGAGCTGGTCGATCACCGCGCTCACGGCGGTCTTCACCGGCATGGTGTTGGCGCTGCAGTTCGCCACGGGACTGGAGTCGTACGGCGGGAGCATGTACACCGGCAAGCTCGTGGCGCTCGGCATCGTCCGCGAGCTGGGCCCCACGCTCACCGCGCTGCTGGTCGGCGGCCGCGTGGGCAGCGGGTTCGCCGCCGAGCTCGGGAGCATGGTGGTCAACGAGCAGGTCGACGCGATCCGGGCGCTCGGCGCCGACCCGGTCAAGAAGCTCGTCGCGCCGCGGGTGCTGGCGTGTGTCATCGCGCTGCCGCTGTTGACGATGCTGGCCGACGGCGTGGGCCTGTTCGGCGGCCTGCTGATCACCATGCGCGAGGTGGGCGTCACGCCCAAGTTCTTCTTCACCCAGGTCACCGACACGCTCGGGGTGGTCGACCTCGTGCACGGCCTCGGCAAGAGTGTCTTCTTCGGCTACTTCGTCGGCATCATCGGGTGCTTCGTCGGGCTCAACACCACCGGCGGCACCGAGGGTGTCGGCCAGTCCACCACCAAGGCCGTGGTCAACATCTCGATCACGGTGCTGGTGTCCAACTACCTGCTCACCACCATCTTCGTGGCCTTCTATGGTTGAGCCCACCGACGACACCACCGCCTCGGGCGTCGCCCCGCCGCGCGAGCCGCTGATCCGCTTCGCCGGGGTGCAGAAGCGCTTCGGCGAGAAGGTGATCTACGAAGATGCCACCCTGGACATCTACCCCGGGGAGACGATCACCATCCTCGGCGGTTCGGGCACGGGAAAGAGCGTCCTCATCAAGATGCTCATCGGGCTGCTCCGCGCCGACGCCGGCTCCATCCAGGCCTTCGGCAAGGAGGTCACCCGCCTCGGCGAGCCGGGCCTGCTCGAGGTCCGCACGCGGATCGCGATGTTGTTCCAGTCTGGCGCCCTGTTCGATTCGCTCACCGTCGAACAGAACATCAAGTACCCGCTGCGCGAGCACCGCTGGGGCACCGACAAGGAGATGGCGGCACGCGTGGCCGAAGTGTTGGAGATGGTGGGGATGGCCGGCTCCCAGAAGCTCAAGCCCGCTCAGCTCTCCGGAGGCATGCGCAAGCGAGTGGGCCTCGCGCGCGCCATCGCCATCCAACCCGAGGTCATCCTCTACGACGAGCCGACCACGGGCCTCGACCCGATCAACGTCCGGCGTATCAACGGGCTCATCCTGTCCCTCCAAGCGAAGCTCGGGGTCACCAGCATCGTGGTCACCCACGACATGGACTCGTGCTTCACCGTCAGCGACCGCATCGCCATGCTGCACGAGCGCCGCATCGCGTTCGTGGGCACCGCCGACGAGACGCAGCAGTGTGACATTCCCTACGTGCGGGAATTCGTCCGCGGCGGCAAGGGCACCCTCGACCAAGATCTGTAGGGCCCCGCGCCGCGACCGGCCTGGATGGCGGCCGAAGCTCGCGCGCGGGGCGCGTCGACGGGCCGGGCAAGACGCGGCGCCCCGGGGGGCGGGTCGGCGTGCGCGCGGCGCCCCGATCAGCCGCGCCGCAGCGTGGCCACGTACAGGGTGTCCGCGTCCTGATCGGGCGCGCCGACCAGCGACGACTGCTCGCGCGCCCACCCGGGGTGCGCGGCCTGGAACGCCTCGACCACGGCTTCGTTCTCCTCGACCCACACGCTGCACGTGGCATACACCAGCGCCCCGCCCGGACGCACGGCCGCGGCGGCGTGGGCGAGCAGCCCGAGCTGCTGGGTCGCGAGCTTGGGCAACGTCGCGGGCACCGCGCGAAGCCGCGCGTCGGGGCGGCGGCGCCACGTCCCCGAGCCGCTGCAGGGTGCGTCGACCAGCACCGCGTCGAACCCGCGGCGCAGGCGCACCTCGTCGGGCAGGACGGCGGGCCCCTGCCCGTCCCACGGCCAGACGCGGACGTTGCGGCCGTCCACCCGGCCCAGGCGCTTGCGCAGCTCGCTGAGCCGGGGGGGCGAGACGTCGGAGGCGTGGAGGGCGCCGCGCCCCTCCAGGCGCGACCAGAGCTGCATCGTCTTGCCGCCCGTGCCGGCGCACGCGTCCCAGACGAGCTGGCCCGCGGCCACCGGGACGGACTGTCCCACCCGCTGGCTCGCGAGGTCCTGGACCTCGACTGCACCCTCGCGCCAGGAGCGGGTCCGGAACACCGGCGTGGCGCCGGCCACGGCCAGCGCGGCGCCGTCCTGGGCGACGATCCGCAGGCCGTCGGCAATGAGCGCGTCGCGCACCGCTGCGAGGTGCCGCGGCTCGGCCACCCTCAACCACAGGGGCGGCCGCCGGCTCTGGGCGCCAAGCCACCGCCGCGTCCAGTCGTCGCCGGAGCGGGTGGCTCGCACACGCACCGCGGGCAGGTGCCACGGCGGCACCCCGTGGGCGACCAGCCGCGCGAGGCCGCGCACTTCGTCGTCGGCGGCCTCCGCCGCGAGGCGCTCGAGCGCGGCAATGTCGCCGGTGGTGTCCTCCCCGCGTGCGTACTCCCGCACGCGCAGGGCGAACGCGATGTCGGCGGTGCGCCACAACTGGAGGAGGTCGCGCGGGCGCCGGACCGCCGCCGCGTACTTGAGCAGCGCCGCCTCCGCACCGCGGCCCTTGGCGCGGAACGGCGCCCACGCGGCCAGCGTCCCCCACGCGACGGCCTGATCGAGGAACTCCACGACCTCGGCGGCGCGGGGGTCGCGGGCGAGCCCCACCATTCGTAGCCACTCGCCGAGCCACCGGTCGATCGACGGCGGCACCTCGCCCGCCCCGAGCCACGCGAGGAAGGCCCCGAGCCCGAGGTCGCCGCCGGGCGCCGGCGGCGGAGTGGGCGACGCGACGCCGCGGCGGTTGCGTGACATCGACGCCGGCTAACTCGGGGCGAACACCACCGGGTAGCTCACGATCACGAGGCCGCCGCCCCTCGGCTCCGGGAACCGGAGCTGGGCCACGCGGTCCACGACACAGGCATCCAACGTCGGGTTCCCCACCGTCGTGGCCTTGAGCGTGGAGGAGGAAACCGTGCCGTCCTTGGCGATCACGAACTTGACGGTGACCTTCCCGGCGAGGGCGGGCGAGACCGCCAGCTCGGTGCGGTAGCAGTCGCGGAAGAACGCCAACTCAGGCTCGAGGACCTGGTCGATCGCGTCCTTCTCGAGCGCGCCGAGCACGATGGGGTCGCCGAGGCCCACCACCCCGAGCGCGGCCGGCGACGGCGGGGCGCTGGCTCCGGTGACGCCGCTGACCACGAACTTGTACTTCAACTTGAAGCGCGCCGACACGGCCACGCCGTTGACCTTCATCGGGTACCAGGTCGACTTCATCGCCGCGGTGTGGACCGACGCCCGGAACACCTCGGGGCAGTTGGTGGGTTCGACCTTTGTCGTCTTTCCCGCGGTGTCGATGGTGAGCGTCACCTCGCAGTCGCCCGACACCCCCACCGACGCGGGCGTGACGCGGCTCTTGGCCTGCACCTCGCTCCAGTGCACCGTTCGCGGGCTGGTCGCCGAGCCCCCGTCCTCGTTGCGCGTAGCCCCGAGGACACCTCCGACCACACCGCCGATTCCGCCCGACGGCTCCTCGCGCGCGGCGATGTCCACCGAGGGCGCGGCGGGACCCCCTCCCCCGTCGGTGCGGCGCGCCGCCTCATCCGCCTTGGCCGCCGCGCGTTCGCGTCGCGCCTTCTGGTCCTGGAGCTCTTCGTTCACCCCTTCGGTCCAGAGGGTGACCGTCTCGCGGGTCGCGAGGTCGACGATCCGCCAGGGGCCCCCCTCGTAGCGGGTGAGCACCGCCGCGCTGAGCACGTCGGGATCGGGGCAGCCGAGGTCGTAGAGCGCAAACCCTCGCAGGCGCGCGGCGTCCGGCCACTCCTCGGCGTCGGCGTCCAGCCCTTCGGTCAGCTCGGGCCAGGCGAGCACCCGGACCGGCTTGCACGCACCGCCGGTGGCGGCGCGGCGGCGGAGCCGTTGGGCGAAGTCTTCGGGCGTGCGGAGGTCGAACTCCGGCGCTTCGTCCGAAACCAGCGTGACGATACCGAGGTTCGGCACGTCGGCCCACTCGCCGATCGGCGCCCCGGCGCGGGCCTTCGCCCACAGCGCCGCCGCTTCCCGGTCGAGGGTGGACGGCGCGCCCGCGGCGAGGCCCAAGAGGCCGAGGAGCGGCGTCACGGGCCGGACTCGCACGGCCACGCCAGCCGCTCGGACATCTGATCGGTCTCGTCGCACTCCTCGAGGGTGTCGGCCCCGTCGACCCGGACCCGCAGCCCCGGCCCCCACACCTTGCGCTCGAAGGGGAACGGCCCGACCGCGACGCGCTCGCCCGACTCCACACGGTCGACCGACGTGGTCTGGAGGATCGTGCCGTCGCCGGCCAGGACCTCGACCAGCACCGCCTCGGCGGCGAGCAGCCCTTCGTTGCTGACCGTCGCCCAGACCGACGCGTCGCCTTCGGAGCAGGTGTCGGTGCATGCATCGATGCTCACCCGCACGTCGGGCAGCCACGAGGCGGGGCCCTCGAGCGTGCCTCCAGCTCGGAAGTTGTTCCACGTGAGCCAGTTCTTGGTGGGGGTCGTGGGCACCGACAGGTCGTCCTCGATGTTGGTGATGGTGTAGGCGAACTGGTTCCACACCGGCCGGCTGGGCGCCCAGGAGCTGTTCGCGTCTCCGATGACCGTGATTCCGTTGAACCCGTCGAACGCGTAGTCGTTGGAGGCCAGGACGATCTCGGTCGAGCCGTCGGCGTCGACGTCGACGACCAGCGGGTACTCGAACAGCGTGCCGGAGGCGTGCCCGTCCAGCGCGAGCTCGACCGCACCGGAGCTGCCGTCGAACACCCAGAGCGTGACCTCGTCCGCGTACACCACCTCGGCGGCGCCGTCGCCTTCGAAGTCGAAGACCGCGCTCCCGGTGACCGAGCTCGAGTAGTCCTGCACGGGCATCGACCACCGCGTGGTGCCGTCGCCTTCGAGCACGCTGTAGTAGTACGCGCCGGCCACGCCGATCTCCGGGGCCCCGTCGCCGTCGAAGTCGTCGACCGTGGGCGGCCCCCCGCCTCCGCCGCCCGGGACGCCCACGCTCCACCGCACCACGCCGTCGTTGCCGGTGAGCGTGACCGCACCGCTCCCGGTGGTGACCACGTCGGCGAGGCCGTCGCCGTCGAAGTCCCCGACCGCCGGGATGCCGTCGTAGGCGGCGCTGGTCCACAGGATCGTGCCGTCGGTGTCGTAGACGGTGTTTCCCGTGACGACCTCGAGCTCGGGATCTGCGTCCATGTCGGCGGCGAAGCTGAGACTGTAGCCGAGCCCACCCGAGCCCACCCAACGGACGCTGCCGTCGTGGTCGAAGACCTGGCGGCCGAGGATCACCTCGGCGAGCCCGTCGCCATCGAGGTCGGCGACCGCCGGGGACCCGATGTACGACAGCTCCGACCCGGCCGCCCACTTCAGGTTGCCACCGCCGTCGAGGCACACCACGGCGTACTGCGTGCCGGCGGTGCACACCTCGGGCAGGCCGTCGGCGTCGAGGTCGGCGAGGGCCACGCCGGCGGAGCTGTAGGTGCCCGGCGCCACGCTCCACAACGTCTCGCCGGTGTTGCCGGCGACCGCCGTGATGGTGCCCGCCGAGGTGTACGCGCCGCCCGCGAAGCTCGCGAACACCACGTCGGGGACGCCGTCGCCGCTGATGTCGCCCACCGCCGGGGTGGTCATGATGTCGTCGTAGCCCGGATGGACCGGGTTCTGCTCCCACTGCCACTCGACCACCGGCGTGAACGTGCCCACCAGCGGCTCGCGCACGCAGTCCGCGTTGGTGCCGACGCCGCCGAGCTCGGGGGCGTCGGCCTCGTCGCACACCTCGTCGACGGGCGTCGGGTCGCCGTCGGGCGTGAGCTCGTACTCGTTGCAGCCCACCACGGCGGCGACGGCCCACGCGGCGAGCGGGGCAAGGCGGCGGCAGGGGGCGGAGGGGCGCATCCCCGGAGGGTAACCTACGCTTCGGCCCCGCCGAACGCGTGCGCCATGAGCACCTCGAGGGGCACCACCGCGAGCGCGGCCTGGTGGGTGCTCTCCAGCACCACCGGGCACGCCTTGCCGGCGCGGTACGCGTCGAGCCAGCTCACCGCGACCACGCACCACTGGTCGCCGGGGCTGAGCCCGGGAAAGCCGTGTTCGAGCGCGGGCGTGACGAGGTCGTTGCCCCGCGCCTGCAGGTGATCCAGGAACTCGGCCGTGACCCGCGCGCACACCACGTGCAACCCGCGGTCGTTGGCGTCGGAGTTGCAGCATCCGTCGCGGAACCAGCCCGTCTTCGGGTCGTGGGAGCAGGGGGCGAGCGGCTGCCCGAGGACGTTGAGGGAGCGGAACATCGGCGGAGGGTAATTCGGCGGCGCTGGGGGGCCCCCGCCTTCTCCTGACCCCTCGCCCCCGCGCCGCGATGCGCGCCAGCCTACCGTCGCCCCAAAGAGGCTGGGCCCGGCGCATCGCCCGAATTATCCCCCGGCTCCAACGCCACGGGTGGCCGCGGGCATTCCGCCCTCGTCCTGAGATCAGACCGTGGAACCTGAACCGGTTCGCACCGGCGGAGGGAGGCGTCATGGCCAATGGCAATTCGGATGCGGGAAGTCGGCGGGTGCTCAAGGGCGAGCTCGGCGTGCCCGTGCGCGAGGTCACGCTCACCAACGGCGAGCGGCTGGACCTGTACGACACCACGGGCCCGGCGAACCCCGGCGTCGGCGGCCTCCCGCCGTTGCGCGCGCCGTGGATCCGCGAGCGCGGCCTGGGCGTGTGCAACACGCAGATGCACTACGCGCGGCAGGGCATCGTCACCAAGGAGATGCAGTTCGTGGCGCTGCGCGAGAACATGGAGGCGGAGTTCGTCCGTAGCGAGATCGCCCGCGGCCGGGCGATCCTGCCCGCCAACGTCAACCACCCCGAGGCCGAGCCGATGATCATCGGCCGCGGCTTCCTGGTCAAGGTCAACAGCAACATCGGCAACTCGGCCATCTCCTCGAAGATCGAGGACGAAGTCGAGAAGCTGCGCTGGTCGATCAAGTGGGGCGCCGACACGGTCATGGACCTGTCGACCGGCGACAACATCCACGAGACCCGC